>CAWVZW010000110.1:0-10957 GCA_963934735.1 uncultured Planctomycetaceae bacterium | reverse complement strand
AGGACCTGCCCAAGGACCTGCCCAAGGACCAACAGTGCCAGCTACGGATGATGAAAACGTAGATTCAGCTGAAGATGCGCCCGAGGCACCGACCGTGACGGAACTTCAAAGTAGTTTTGAAATAGAAACCGGTATCGACAATATGGATACTGCCAATGCCGATAATGAATATGAACTCAGTGCCGAAACTCTGTTGAGCATGGTCACGAATACCGGAGTCGAAGGTGTTAGTGCAGTCAACGTTGAGTTGTCATACTGGACCGGCAGTCAGTGGAATAGAGCCAGCAAAGAAGAAGAACAATTACGGGACTACAGTCGTTGGAATGTATTACTTACGGGAATATCTCAGGCGGACACGGATAAGATCAAATCAAAACTACTGGAGAATGACGGCGTCACTTTCTTCCACCAAACGCAAAAATTCGGTGCTCAAATTGCTGGTGATATGCAAGGTTTAGCTCTGACGGCCATGCTATTTAGTTTTGCGGGAATCATTACCTATATTTGGTTGCGTTTCCAACATCTAACCTACGGTATCGCAGCTGTTGTCGCTTTATTACACGATGTCCTAGTAACCTTGGCTGCCATGGCAGTAAGTGTTTATCTCGCTGACCATCTAGGATTCCTGTTGATCGAGGACTTTAAGATCAGCTTGCCGGTCGTGGCAGCGTTTTTGACGATCATTGGATATTCGTTAAATGATACGATCGTGGTCTTTGACCGGATTCGTGAAGTTCGCGGCAAGAGCCATGACTTGACTGAATTGATGTTGAATAAGAGTATCAATCAAACTTTAAATCGAACATTACTAACTTCTTTGACCACATTGATTGTGGTAATTATCCTGTACGTAGTCGGTGGTTCAGGTATCCATGGTTTTGCCTTCGCACTGGTTATCGGTGTGGCTGCCGGAACATACAGTTCGATCTTCATTGCCGCCCCGACATTACTATTTTTGCACCGCTTAACGTGGAAGAAGAGCTAATTACAACTAAGTGTGAGCACTCGCTTAATTAGCTTGTTTGCTCGGATTTAGTTGTAGCTTGTAGTTGTCGTCATGCGGCACTATGGGAGCGGGTGGGATCGGTTTTCTTAGGTTGCTGTCCGACTGGGGTTGTTGCTCGGATGTCGGTGAGACGTCAAACCGCTCAAACTGTCCGGCCTTAGGTTTGGCGGGGATGTTTATCTCAGTACCGAGTGGCAACAGATGTGGACTGCGAATTAACCGGCGGTTCTGTACATAGATCCAATCAGCAAAATGGGCAGCACCGAGATAGTGTTGCGCAATGGAAGCAAGTGTGTCTCCATTGCGAATTTTATGTCGTGTGATGATGCGTGGTGCGTTGTTGGCATTGGGTAGGCTAGCTACTTGAGTAGACGCATTAATCAACGGAATGCCTGACCGAGGAAAGTCGTTGCCCATTTGTGGAATTGGCGCTGGCATGAGGACAACGTCTGGTGGCACAATCTTCTTTTGTACGTGCAGCGTCGTGCCTGTTTCAGCATATAGCGATCCGGTAGCCGGAGAATCGAGTAATCCTGCGGGTAATGGAAGCGGATGTTCTGTCACCGTATTAGTGGTGAGTGCGTTTAGGTTAGGAGGTATGGACAGTTCCTGAGAGTTCGAATCACCGTCCATGGTGTGCCGCTGAAAAGGCATTGCTGCCAAGCTTCCCGCGATCAGGATGCCTATACCCACAAACCAATGTTTGTGGTTTAGCATCTTTTGTACCTATGTTTTGTTTGTTAAATAAAACAGTCCGCCGAAAATGTATCTTGGCCTTTGCCGCTATAGCCCGAAAATAGACTGATTTGCCAAAGGGTTCTCAGCACTATCAAGTTCGACATAATTGAGCACAAAAACTTAGGGAGTTACCTGCTGCAACTGAGAATGTGCAGCGTTGGCGAGTGATTACAGCAATCATACCGATTATTCGGCAGTTCGACTGCGATTCTTCCACGCGAACCGCTCTTGGTTTTCGAGACGATTGCGAATAAAGTCGGCGATAAGGTCGCTCGGATTCGGCTTGAGATTAGATACGGTGAGTATCCCAGAGCCTTGGTTTGTTGTATTGAGGCCATATTCAAAGAGCGTCCCATTTTCGAGCTTGTCTTTTTCATCTTCAAATTCTTCTGGATGGAATCGCGCTAGTTGATTGTAAATACGTTTACTACCGCTGTAATATTTGGTGTCTAATTTTCCGGCGAGTATCATGATGCTCAATGTTCGCTGGATGACAATATGGTTGAGTGCTTGTTGAGCAGTGAATCCTTTGTGGGAAGAAACGGGGGTTAACAATATTAGAGATTTGACATCTTGGCCGTTTTTGATCAATACGTTGGATTGTTGGCTCCAATCGTAAACTGCCCAGTGCAGTGCCACGATGGCCGATACGTCTGAACCGATTACGCAAAGTTTCTCTATATTGAGCTCGCCCTTGTTATTTTTCACCATCAAGAATCTCTTACAGGCTTCGATATCTTTTCCAACCGTTACAAATTCAGCTTTGGTGAATTTGTCAGGATCGATCGTAATATTGCTGTTGGGATCCCTTGGGTTACGCCGCTTGTTAGATGCACCGTGCCCACGTAAATCCGGAACGATCACGGCGTGTCCCATGTATTTTTGGATATCCGAAGCAAGTTTATAATAGATTGCTCCGGTGGATGTTTTATTGATCATACTGTGCAGCATGATGATCGGAACTGCATTTTTGCCTTTAGTACCTGGGAAGTATTTAGCAGATAACAGCACACCATCGGTTGTTTCAAGCGCGAGATTCTCAATGGGGGGAATCGCTTTTTCAGGTTTTTTTTCGTCTTGTGCGTTGGCCGAGCAAGTGCACAGGACTCCAATGAACAGTGCAATTGAGAGACGTATTGGAGAATAGTGCTTTACCATTGCTTGAATCCTTGAAAATCTTGATGCGTTAGAAACCTTCTATATTTAATAGTTGTAGAGGAATCACTCTAGCATTGTTAATGCTATGTGATAATTCTCTCTACGATACTAATTGTCTTTACGGTGAAGAATTTACTTAGTTTAGCGAATTTCCGCTAGGTCGTTACTGTCGGACATTCTTCACATGCAATAATAGGACAATCCTAGCACTGGGTCAAACTAAACCAATTGACTGCCTTTGCTCGCAGATGCTCCTGCATATCGAGGCTAAAACGCATGGATGGGAGTGCTTTATGGATCCTACGAGGCGACTGTGATCGATAAAATGGGTACAAAGTCGCTTACGGTTCGTTATAATTGATAGTGTGATTAATGCTATAAAACGTTAGTGTTTGGTTGATTTTTTTACGTTTAGAGAAAATAATAGATGGACAGGCAGAAAACAACGCCGATTTTATAAATGGGCGATGATACATCGTGAACGGTTTTTCGTGAGGAGTGAAGACGTGTCTAGACAATCCAAGCTTTCCCTATGGTGGCAGAAACAAACAGGCGATGAGGAAACTCCGTTTGATTCCGATTCATCGGCCTTTATTACTAGCGTCTTGATTCACGTTGTCATTCTAATTGGTTTGGGACTGTGGCCATTTATCATTGCTTCGGACGATGACGAAATAATACTGACCACGACGTCGGTTGACATAAGTGAGGTGACCGAAGCGGAACCTCCTGAACAGATACACTTTAGTGAGCAGCAGATGGCTGAAGTGGGTGCGAATAGTGACCTGGGAACTCAGATGGCACTGTCGCAAGCCGCTGTCATATCCGATGTCTCAGAAATTCCTAATCCAGCGGATCCATCGGACATCGAAGTTGCTGAGATATTATTGAACAATCAAGTTGTGCAGGCAACGGGCTTACAGTTTTCCGAGCACTTAACGGTCAGAGGTGCAGTCGGTGAAGGTACAACCGGTGCCAGTGGCGCTGTAGATCGTATCACTCATGAAATTCTACAATCGTTAGACGAACGCCGCACATTGGTTATTTGGTTGTTTGATCAATCAGGCAGCCTTGCTCGCCAACGTGAACAAATTAATGACCGCTTTGATAATATCTATACGGAACTAGGTATCTTAGAAGCGGCAGAGAACGAAGCATTCGCCACTCATTCATCAAAACCATTATTGACTCAAATCATGGCGTTCGGCAAAAGCGTGTCAACCATGATGAAAGAACCATCGGATGATCTAGATGAAATCAAATCCGCCGTTCGTGCAATCACCCAAGATGATTCAGGCATTGAACTCACGTTTGAAGCAATTTTCAAAGCGGTCAATGGTCACAGTAAATATCGCGCAGTAGATGCAGCTGGCGAACCCAAACGAAACGTTATGGTAGTCGTTGTGTCCGACGAAGCTGGCGAAGACCAACAGCATGTTGATAAGACTGTACGGTTGTGTCAAAAATTCGCTGTCCCAATTTATGTAATCGGCATCCCTGCCCCATTTGGGCGGCAAGAGACGATGGTGAAATGGGTTGACCCAGACCCGACATACGACCAAACTCCTCAATGGGGTCGAGTGAATCAAGGGCCTGAGTCGGCGATGCCGGAGCGAATTAAGCTGCATTTTGCTGGAGAACGTGAAGACAAGGATCCAATCGATTCTGGCTTTGGTCCATGGGCACTTACTCGTCTGTGTTATGAAACCGGTGGTATCTATTTTGCGGTGCACCCCAATCGAAATGTAAATCGTGCGGTTAGCAAGCGAGAAGTGGCTAACTTTTCTGCTCACCTAGAGCACTTTTTTGACCCGTCGATTATGCGAGATTATCGACCTGATTATGTATCGTATCAAGAATATGGTCGACGTATCCAAGCTAGCAAAATGCGCAGTTCGCTAATCGAAGCGGCGCAGTCGTCATGGAGCACACCCATGAAAGATCCGCGTTTGAGATTTGTTAAACGCGATGAAGCGTCGTTCGCCAACGAATTGTCTGAATCTCAGAAAATGGCAGCCCAACTTGAACCGCAAATCGATGGCATTTATCAAATCCTGAAAATTGGTATCTCCGACCGCAGCGCCGAAAACTCAGTGCGTTGGCAAGCCGCCTACGATTTAGCATTGGGACGGGTGTTAGCTACCAAAGTTCGCACTGAAACATACAACGCAATGCTTGCTGCTCTGAAGCGAGGTATAAAGGTGACCGCGGAAAATAACAATACTTGGACCTTGGTTCCAGCAAACGAAATTAGTGTTGGCAGTCAATACACTAAGGCCGCAGAGAAAGCAACGGAGTTACTGACTCGAGTTGCTCAAGAGCATGAAGGTACGCCTTGGGCTTTGCTGGCAGAGCGTGAACTGGCAAACCCCATTGGGTGGCGGTGGCAGGATTCGTTTACGGACTTAACGCCTCGTCGACCGGGCAACGCGGGCAATGGAGCCAATAACGCCGCGGCAGTGAACGATGCTGCTCGGATGATCAAAAAGCCACCCCCAAAACGTCGCCCACCGAAACTCTAAAAACTGTCGGGCACCCCAGCACGTAGTCCGCAAGACGACGTTTCCTCTCGAATAATAATATGCCGCACTGCCGGCAATGAATGCTATTGCTTTGGATACTCGTTTCTGAGTATCTTGTGGACGTTGGTGTTGGTGAAATTCTGAGCTTTCTGGCTATGGTAAAAAACATTGGGCAGGCATCCTTGGTATCACCGACTATTCTTTGCAGCGACAGCGATAGCAATGGCAACGGTCCTCACGATCGCCGCTAACTTGCAACCCGCTGCTGCGGGTATGGGAACGCATCAACAACTTGGATTAGCCCCTTGTTTTTTTCCGGAAAAACTAGGCTTTCCCTGTCCTGCTTGCGGGATGACAACCTCGTGGTCGTATTTGATGAACGGCGAAGTTGTTGATTCTGCTCGAGTTAATTTTGGTGGGTTTTTACTCGCCGTGGCCTGCATCATTTCGGTGCCTTGGTTGCTGTTGACTGCAATACGGGGCAAGTGGGTGATAGTCAGGTTAGATGAAAGTTGGTTACTTGTTTGTTTAGTTAGTTGGTTGGCACTCACCTTATTAGATTGGGTTGTGCGGCGGCTTATTTTTTAGCGCAGAATGGAATGAAAATGTCACGGATTCGACAAATTGGTGTTTTATTACTTGTAGCATGTACTCTCAGTAGTTTTACTGGCTGCCGAACGCTGTTTTCAAATGCGTTGTATGTGATTAAGGGTGACAAAGTTGATGCGTTATACGCAGGACTAGAGGGAAAGCGAGTTGCAGTGATTTGTAATTCCTCCTCACCAGCGAGTGGCCCAAACTCACCCGCTGGGTTAGTTGGCCAACAAACGGCAAAGCTGTTGGAACAACGAGTTTCCGATATCGAAATTGTGCCGATGGAAGAAGTGGCAAATTGGATCGACCGCAATAACTGGAACGAACTCGATTATGTTGAAGTCGGACGTGGCGTGAACGCAGATGTCGTGGTGCTCTTGGATATTGAATCCTACAGTTTGCGAGACGGACCGACACTCTATAAAGGCCGAGCGGCAGTTACCACTTCGGTTTATGACATCGTCGCTGATGGAAAAGTAGCCTATCAGGGCAATACCTATGATTTCACGTTCCCTCAAAATGGGGCTAAGCATTCAACGGAAACCAGTGAAGCAGCATTCCAGCGTGCATACACTCGAGCGTTGAGTCATCACTTGGCAAAAGATTTCTTTTCCTATGACAAGAAAGAAAATTTTGCTCAGGATGCTACGTTGATCCGGTAACCGTTGATGTCTTGTTGGCATTTGCCTTATTCAGCCTGATCAACTTGTTTCCAGACAAACGATTCAATCGCTGTTGCATTCCCGTTTTGGTTATTAACTTCGATAATCGCTCCGCAAATACGGATGTCTTCAGTGGCCACTTGGAACTGTGTCGGTCGAAACGTAGTCACGGCTTCGGTCACCGCCGCAACTTTTCTTCCTAGGATACTGTCATAAGGTCCGGTCATACCGACGTCGCATTGAAATGCGGTTCCCTGAGGGAGAATGCAAGCGTCTGCTGTGGGGACGTGGGTATGCGTGCCAAGGACGGCTGTTACTCGTCCATCAAGGTAACGCCCTAGCAATTGTTTATCGCTGGTAGCCTCCGCGTGAAAGTCAACCAAAATCACTCGTACGTTTGCTGGGACCCGTTTGAGAACTTCATCCGCGGCGGTGAATGGACAATCTACGGGTTTCATAAAGGTGCGTCCCATCAAACTAATGATGGCAACTTGTTCGCCAATGTTTTCGCCAATAATTGCCAGCGATCGCCCAGGTGCGGCGTCCGGGTAATTGGCTGGTTTAACGATGTTCATTTCCGAGTTAAGGATCGGATAGATTTCACGGCGTCGATAGATATGGTCACCGAGCGTAATGCCATCAATACCGGCAGCGACTAGGCTCTGGTAGATCTTCGGAGTTAACCCCGAACCATCCGCTGAATTTTCTGCATTGGCAATAATATAATCCAATTTATATTCTTGACGGATTGCCGCTGCATTTTCACTCACTACTTTGTGGCCGGGCTTACCAACGATATCGCCAATAAATAGAATACGCAAGAAAAGGTCCTTTGAAATATATGGTATCGTTTACGACCGCTTTAGATTCGAAAATGTTTACCTAGCCAGTTCTGTAAACCGAGTTTCTCGAATCACCGTGATTTTTATTTCACCTGGATAGGTCAATTGTTCTTCGAAACGTTTGGCGATATCACGACAGACTTTTGCAGCAGCTTGGTCATCGACTTTTTCGGCTGCAAGGATTACTCGCACTTCTCTACCCGCTTGAATAGCAAACGCTTGTTCGACGCCGTTAAACTCATGGGCAATTGATTCGAGCTCTTCCATCCGTTTAATATATCGATCCAGCGATTCACGCCGTGCGCCTGGTCGTGAGGCTGAACAGGCATCACCGGTTGCTGTGAGGACGGTATAGGGATATTCCGATACAATCTCGTCGTGGTGGCCGAAGGCGGCATGTACGACTTCAGTCCCTTCGCCATGTCGTTTGAGCAAGTCCGCGCCGATTTGAGGATGGCCGCCTTCTAGTTCATGATCCGCTGCTTTGCCAATATCGTGTAGTAAGCCACAACGACGTGCCAGGTCGGCATCGAGGCCCATCATGTCGGCTAGCATTCCTGCTAGGAAAGAAACTTCGACGCTGTGTCGCAACACATTTTGACTGTAACTTGTACGAAAGTGCAGACGCCCGAGCATATAAATGACTCGTTCGTGAAGCCCCGGTACATTGACTTCCAAGGCGGCCTCTTCGCCTTTCTTAATGATGAATTTGTCAATTGATTTTTCTGTTTCTTTGACGATCTCTTCGATTCGGCTGGGATGAATACGGCCGTCGGTAATGAGCTTGGCGAGTGATTGTCGCGCAACTTCACGTCGGACCGGATCGAATCCACTGACAATAACCACGCCAGGTGTATCATCGATAATCACGTCGACACCAGTTGCTTTTTCGATGGCGCGAATATTCCGCCCCTCCCGACCGATGATTCGGCCTTTCATCTCGTCGTTGGGGATATCAACGGTGCTGGTTGTACTGTCGGCTGTCGTTGCGGCAGCCACTCGCTGCATTGTCATTAATAGTATCTCGCGGCTTTTTTCTTCGCACGCCGCTTCAATGGTTTTTTCATGCCGCCGTATGATGCCGCCCATTTCCTGTTCTAGTTCAGATTCGAGTAACTTCAACAGACGGGTCGTCGCTTCTTCTTTATTTAATCCAGTTACTTCGTGCAATGACTGCCGCTGGGAATCAAGTAGCGTGTTGAGTTCTTTTTGCCGTTGATCGGTAGTACGTAGTTTATCAGTAAGTCGCTGTTGGTTGTCTTGGACCATTTTTTCTTGTTGGCGCAATGCGGTGTGTTGCTGTTCAAGTGTCGCTTCACGCCGCTGAAGATCATCGTCTTGGTCACGCAGTTCTTTGCGAGAAGTACTGAGTTCTTCTTCAACTTCGCTACGTAATTGCAATGCGGCTTCTTTGCCTGTGAGCTTGGCTTCGGAAACGATTTGTCGCGCCTGACTTTCGGCTTGCTGCCTATTATCATTGTCGTGTTTCTTTTGCAATCGTTGCGCGACGACCCAGCTGCAGATGATGCCGACAATGGCGCCGCCTAATCCTACTAAACCGAGTTCGGCTGAGTTTGCCAAAATCAAAGGTGTTATTGCTAAAATCATGGGTGAGATTCCGTTGGATTGATAACGGAGAATCTCTTAAATGCATGGGGCACTACAACGGGCATCGATGGTCAATGCGGCGAATAGGAGCAGAGGATATGTGGTAGTCGTTATCGAGAAAAAATGTTGTACCGATTAGCGGTTTCGGGCGGTTTGATACCTATGAGGCAATCATCAATCAACGATCGAGTTATCAGGAGGGATTTAAGCTTTCGTCGTTTGTTTGGTCGAAGCAGTTCAACGAAGAATTGCTTCTGTGTTTTCGCTTACCTTGTCTGATTCACTGGATAATCAATCTATAAGTGTTTCATTCTAATATTCTGAAGTTCGGGCTAATCGTTTATGTAAATGCAACATGTAGTTTCTTGTTAGACTTTACCATCACAGACTCAAATCCTGTCGTGCTTCAAATGATTTTCAGATTCGTCCGTCTAAAGTAAAATATATATTTGTAATTAATGTTTGATGCCGCTGTAGTGGTACGAGTGTTCGTTTTACAATGCGACTATCTTAATTTACAGCCATTTACGCTTTCCTGCAACTTACTGCAGTTAATTGAGCGTTTTGTATAATCAATAAACCCCGTATTTAAAACCGATTTCATAAACACAATCGCTCGCTAATATGCCCCAAGATGAACTCCTACTTCCGTTGGAACGCTCTTTGATCTCCCGTTGGCCGATGAAACGCTGGTGCGATGTGCGTTGCATTCTAGCCGTGTCTGGTGGTGCCGATAGTGTTGCTATGGTCCGCAGTCTGACTCGTATAATTACTCCGGAATTACGGTCGAATCTCGTGATAGGGCATGTAAATCATGGTTGGCGAGGGGAACAATCCGATGCCGATGCTCAATTTGTGCAAAGTATAGCGGAAGAGCTTGATCTGGAGTTTGTGTGCCTAGCCCCTGAGAATGTTTTGCGGACCGAAGCAGCGGCACGGGACCAACGATATAGTTTATTGACTGCTTTGGCCAAAGAACGAGGTGCGCGGTATGTCCTGATGGCCCACTCGCGTGACGACCAAATTGAGACGGTACTTGATCGCATCCTACGTGGAACGGGACTGGCGGGAATGCGGGGAATTCCGCGTGAGCGTGAATTAGAGCACGGGATCGCGTTGGTTCGTCCCTTGCTGGAGGTTTCACGCAACGAAATCATTTCCTATTTGGGTGAGCTTGGTCAGGAGTATTGCCACGATGCTTCTAATGATGACGTGAAATATACTCGTAATCGTATTCGGCACGAGTTATTGCCATTATTAAAGGATCAGTATCACGGTGCCGCTGATGAGGCTTTGTTGAGGCTACAGCAGATGTCGTGTGAATTACAGGATGTGATCGCTGAAATTGTATACCCTTTATTTCAGACGAACGTTCATTTCCCAGACGGCGTTGCCCGCGAGCGGGTGGTGATTACTTGCGAAGGATTAACCGATGTGGCGCCGTATTTGATTAGAGAGTTATTTGTCTTAGTGTGGAAGCAGCAGGACTGGCCGCGTGGTGCGATGAGCACCGTGCATTGGCAACGACTGGCTGAGGCCGTTGCGACGCCGCAGGCTGCGTTTGAGTTGCCTGGTGGCGTGCGAGTGGAGCGTGCGGATGATGTGTTAGTGTTGGCCACGAATCAACAATAAAGGGCACCAATGAAAGATGTCATTGGTGCCCTTTAGTACTTTGGACTGTCGGAACCGACCGGCTCCGTTGAGTGTTAGCCAGGACTTCAGCCACCGCCGTCACCCTCTTTGGCTTCGTCTCCACCACAACACTCCTCGGCCCCTTCTTCGACGGTCGTAACCGCTAGCGGATCGCCGTCATCTGTAGGCGTGTCG
>CAWVZW010000109.1:0-11079 GCA_963934735.1 uncultured Planctomycetaceae bacterium | reverse complement strand
TATCGTCATCTCTATCGTCATCTCTATCGTCATCTCTATCGTCATCTCTATCGTCGTCGTCATCGTCTACTTCGACTTCGATGTACTCGTACTCCTCATCGTCATCGAGTTCTTCGTCTTCATCAACTTCAACGTATTCGTATTCATATTCATCATCATCATCGTCATCGTCATCAACAGCATCGGCATCGTCTGCAGCATCTGAATCATCGCCGTCTTCATCGCCGTCGGAATTCGAGTCGTCATCATCATGGTCGTCGTCGACATCCGATTCTTGATCGTCATCGTCAACTTCTTCCCATCGTTCATCTACAAATAAATCATCATCTTCAGGTCGCTGAACCATTAATCGCTCCAAGCTGTGTAACGCTTTTACTTTATTTAGGGGCTTGCACGTTTTATTAGAGTTGCATGTAACAGAGATTCTCGTGCACATCCCAAGGTAACACAGACGCCGTCGCTCGTCACCACCGGAAAAAGCTCTCACGTGTTTTTTTTATTCTGTATCGAACATTATAGTCCAATGCCGAGTTGTTCTAGTCTGATATTGGCCAAGTCCGATACGTTTTCGAAAATCGTTTCGCCAACAAACAGCGATCCAGAATTAGGATGTTGCGCGAACATTTCAGCTGACATATCCTCGATTGCCGTAGTCAGCACTAGTTTTATGCCGGCCACAGTTTCCAGCAACAACGGGCAGGTGACACGTGGCGCGTGTGCGGTGTGCCATTCAGCTTGGACCTCGCCCGTTTCCATCGAAAACTGTCGGGCAACACCGTATTGAGCGGCCGCTGGATTATAAAACGCCACGATTAAGCTTTTACCGTCTGGCGTAGCGACCATGCCATCAGGAAATATCTCTCCTTCAGTGAAATCTAAAACCACCTCAGCTTCACTCAGCGTCCCTTGTTTGGTATCGAGCTCATATCGGACAACTTGCTGCGTGGGCGTATCAATATCCAACAAGCTCCACTTCTCGCCATTGCGAGTTATCACTTTACCGTTTGAGCACAATTGATCGTCACGCAATTGACACAATTGCCTATCGGAAAATCTCCAAAAATAGAGCCCCGCCTTGTTTGTTGCAAATTCGAGATCCTTAGAGCCAAAAACAATTCCTTCAGCAAATGCAATCGCATCATTAATCAGCGTATTTTCCACTGCAACATCGATATCGTCCGTCAGTACCGTTGCATCACCGCTGGTGATATCCACCAGTTCAATGTGCTTATCCACTCCAACGACAAATTTCTGTGGATCATCTGTCGGGAAAGCAAATCCGGGACGTCCCCGCAGCGGATAGTTGTTATTCATGCGGGTCGTGCAGTCAAACACATTTAGTGACCCGAGCAGACTGTCGGCAGCGTGTTGAATGGCAACCCAACTGAACCGGTCAACCCCGAGCGCCATCGGACCCTCTGGCAAAAACATAAGACGCGTGTCATCCGGTTGAAATAATATTTCTGTCGTATAAGTGATCAAACTAGTAATTCCTCAAGTACTGAGTAAAGCAGGTCATCCCGTCAGGCCTACAGCAACGTTATCATCATCGCATCAACACCGGATTTAACCCAGTACTTGTTGCACAACATTACCAGCAATATCTGTCAGACGATGATGTCTTCCCTGGTATTTAAACGTCAAGCGGGTGTGATTGATTCCAAGACAATGCAATAGTGTCGCATTAAGATCGTGAATATGAATGGGATCTTCTTCGATGTTATAGCTATAATCATCGGTCTGCCCAACCACTTTGCCGGCAGCCAATCCTCCACCCGCCATCCAAATCGAAAAACAGCGTGGGTGGTGGTCCCGGCCGTAATCTTCTTTAGTTAATTTCCCTTGGCTATAAACAGTGCGGCCAAATTCACCTGCCCAGATCACGATTGTATCTTTTAGCATCCCACGTTGTTTCAAATCTTTGATCAACGCCGTTGAAGGTTGATCAGTCGCTGTAGCCTGCTCGCGAATGCTCTTTGGCAATAATGTATGATGATCCCATCCTCGATGGTACAACTGCACAAAGCGAACGCCTCGTTCAGCCAATCTTCTAGCTAACAAGCAATTCGCGGCATAGGACCCCGGCGTCGTAACGGTATCCCCATATTGTTTGAGCACATGTTCTGGCTCGTCCGAAAAGTCTGTCAACTCCGGTACTGAGGCTTGCATTCGAAATGCCATCTCATATTGCGCAATACGCGTCACTATTTCAGGATCACCCAATTCATTAGCTCGAGCATGATTCAGCATTGCTAAATAGTCAAGCAGTTTACGGCGGTCGCTCCGCGTCACGCCAGGTGGGTTCGATAAATATAGTACTGGATCCCCTGTACGGCGAAACTTAACGCCTTGGTGACGCGACGGCAAGAATCCAGCTCCCCACAATCGATCGTACAGCGGCTGCCCCGAGTCACCGCTTGTTAACGCTACGAACGCGGGCAAATCCTCACTCACGCTCCCGAGGCCATAGGACATCCAAGCTCCAAAACTTGGTCGACCAGCTAATTGAGTACCTGTTTGCATCAACGTGATTGCTGGATCGTGATTTATGGCCTCCGTAAACATGGATCGTACAAACGTTACATCATTTGCGATGCTTGCCGTATGTGGTAACAACTCACTGATCCAAGCGCCAGATTCTCCATATTGTTTAAAATCAAAAACCGACGGTGCGATCGGAAAATTTTCTTGAGCGGCCGTCATACCTGTCAAGCGTTGCCCATTGCGAACACTATCCGGTAAATCTTGTGTTGCCCATTGTTGTAATTTAGGCTTGTAGTCATACAGATCGATTTGCGACGGTGCTCCCGACTGGCACAAATAGATAACGCGTTTGGCAGTGGGAGGAAAATGGGGAACATCTGCCAATCCACCGATTCGCTGATCTGCCACCGTCTTCCGTTTTGCCGCAGTAGATTCTTGACCTAACAATGCACTCAAGGCAACCGTAGCAATCGAAATCCCACTACCTTGCAAAAAATGGCGGCGATTATGAAGCCACGCGGATTGCTCGACCTGTGGATCGATCCGCTGAGACATTTGTTGTTGTAAGAATTTACTCATAGAAATGCGCTATTTTACTCTCGATTAATAACTTCATCTAAATTCAAAATCAAGTTTGCCACAATAGTAAACGCGGCCAACTCTTCGCTGCTAAATTCAGTGGATGCCACACTTTCACCAAATGCGATTAGCTCTTTCGCACTTTCAATATCGGTTTTATATTGCGTCCGACTAGCCGCTAGCATTTTTTTCAAGACCGCCAATTCATACTTGTTTGGATATCGCGCAGTCAATTGCCGCCAACCCCACCGTAATCGATCTGCATCATTGTCGGTTTTATATTGCAACATCTGTTGGGCCAAATTTCTGGCAGCTTCGACAAACGCCACTTCGTTCAACAACGCGAGGGCTTGCAGTGGGGTATTGGTGCGGGACCTTTGCAGCACACAATATTCGCGTGACGCCGCATCAAAAGTCACCATCGTCGGCGGCGGCACCGTACGTTTCCAAAACGTATACATGCTACGTCGATATAATTCCACACCACTGCCTTGCACATAGGCTTGACTGGCAATCTCCTTCCATAATCCTGCAGGTTGATAGGGACGTGCACTCGTTCCACCTATCCGCTGAACCAACAAACCACTGACCTGCAGCGCTTGATCCCTTATCATCTCAGCCTGCAAACGCAGTCGCGGCGCCCGACTCAGCCAAACATTATCCACGTCTACATCGAGATGTTTACGAGTCACCACTGAATCCTGTTGATACGTTGCACTGGTCATAATCAAACGCAACAATCGTTTAACGTTCCAATCATTTTCACGAAAATCAGCGGCTAACCAATCTAACAACTCTGGATGTGTCGGAGCATCGCCTTGGACTCCTAAGTTCTCCAGTGAAGCAACAATACCTCGACCAAAGAACTGTGCCCAAAATCGATTGACAATCACTCGTGCCGTTAGCGGATTGTCATCACTGACGATCCACTTGGCCAAATCCAGCCGTGATTGCATGGCGTGTTCTTGCCCCGCGGCCAATGCAACAGGAATCCCCATTGAGACTTCTTCGCCCGGAGCATCATATTGGCCGCGAGTGAGCATATACGTTTTCCGTCGTTGCTTGTTTTCTTGCATCACCATCGACGTCGGAACAGTCGCCAGGTGTAGCCGTTGTCGATGTCTAGCAAGTTGCAAGTCGTGGTACAATTGGCCGCCTTCGCCCACATCGACTTGATCAAGATAATAATGCAACAATTTAGCCTGTTGCCACGGTGTAAGCGTCGTCAGCGTTGCCAACTGTTGGGGCGTCTCACGAACCGACAAAATTTCGATTTCCGTGCGACTCAAATCCCGAACATAAAAGGCGGTATTATCGATTTGTGCCTGCAATAAGTTATCCGATGCTTCGCCACCAAATACCAAAGTCGGTTTTGTTTTATAGGTACCCGTAAAGATATCTAGCATCACTTCCACTTCTTGTTTGACACCGTCAATATAGATTGCCATACCACGCGCCATTTGCGTACCGTCGGAAGTAAACGCAATATGATGCCATTTGGCCCCTTGCAATGCTGACTTGGTTTTCATGCGAACTGAGTCGTCTAGCCAGCGTGGGCCAAAATTCACCTCCACGTAATTGTCGACCAATTTCCAACTAAAACCCTGCGGACGTTGATCATCTGGGTTGAGCATGCTCATAATCGCGCCGGACTGGACACCGGAAACTTTGATCCACGTCGACAACGTAAGTTTTTGATGTCCAGGAAACTGAATCAATGCACCACCGCCCAATTGGAAAGATTCATTTAAATCAAGCGCATCCCCAAACACGCCTGATTTATATTGTGGTTTGTCACCGGCAATCATCTTGGTTTGTAACAACTCTTTATCAACCTCAGCCGTATTGATTACGTCATAGTCTACCGCACGTCCTTCCACTTGAAATTGCTGTGGAGTGATTGATTTATTCCAATCAAATTGAATCAACAGATCTTGATTGATGATGGGTAAACGTCCAGCGGGTCGTTTCGGTCCTTTATCAATTTGCCGCATGCGTTTTTTGATTTCAACAAGTTTATTCGTCATCTCGTCAGAGAGCTTATCGACGTTAGTTGCATGTTGATCCATTTCGGCTTGCATCGATTGTGTTGGCACTTTGAGCATTGGGAATGAATTCCCATATTTGATAACCCGCCCCCGCTCAGGAATGTTATTAAAGAACGCCATCACTTGATAAAACTCTTTTTGCGTAATTGGATCGTATTTATGTTCATGACAACGAGCACAACCCATGGTTAATCCCAACCACACTGTCGCCGTGGTATCGACTCGATCAACAGCGTATTCGACGAGATATTCCTCAAACACAATTCCACCTTCGGAGTTTGAACGGTGATTTCGATTAAACCCAGTCGCCAATTTCTGTTCTGTGGTACCATCAGGAATCAAATCGCCAGCCAGTTGCTCGACGGTGAAATCATAAAACGACTGGTCGTTGTTAAACGAATCGATCACCCAATCTCGCCACCGCCACATATGACGCTCACCATCGGTTTGATAGCCATTGGTGTCTGCATAACGTGCCACATCAAGCCAATGCATTGCTTGTCGCTCGCCATAGCGCAAGTCATGCAACAAACGGTCGATAAGTTTTTCGTATGCATCGGGCGCTGAATCCGTTAAGAACTCATCGATTTGAGGCTGAGTCGGTGGTAGGCCGGTGAGATCCAACGTCGCGCGTCGGATCAACCGTTCTTTAGATGCACGAGCGGAGGGTGCCAAACCATGCTCATGCATGGCGGAAAGCGTGAAGGAATCAATAGCATTTTCAATCCACGAATCAACACTTGGTAACGGCGATTTTTTTATCGGTGCGAATGCCCAATGTTGCTTCCAGTGGGCACCTTGCTGAATCCACTTGCGAATTAATTCGATCTGGTCAGGCGACAAGTGCCTATCTGCTTCTACGGGCGGCATTCGTTGCTCAACATCGGTCGCTAGAATTCGCTGTAGCAGAACACTTTCATTCGGTTTACCAGGAATGACCAAAGGTCCACTACCATGATCTTTAAACATATCATCTTGGAAATCCAACCGAAAATCAGCTTCCCGCGTTTGCTCATCTGGACCGTGACATTGATAACAGGTGTCAGCTAGTATTGGCCGAATATCACGCGAGAAATCGATTACATCCGATTCTGTTGCTTGAGCAACGTGTACCCAACAGAGCAAACCAATCATTGTCAAAACATGATGCATCCGCATATGTTGCCCAAACGTCTTTAAGAGATTTAATTGTTGTCCTTGTATTACCCTATGGTAAAACATCTGCTACTCAACAGCAAATCAAATTCCGGAGAGGTGCTCCACCCAACGCATTACATCATTCACTGTCTGGCTTAAACTCATAGGGCTCTAGTAACCAAGGACCTCCCGAGAATGAACGGGGGTCGGGGGTCGGGAACTTTTCATCAATCAGTTGCTGCAAAGCGTACTCGGTTCCATCCCGCAATGTTCCAAAGGGTTCTGTACGACGATGATATTTCCACAACGAATTAATTGTCTCCTCACCACTGGATCCCATCCGCGCTAAGCTAATGCACGCCATGCGTTTCACGAGATTATCTTCCGGCGGCATCGGCGCGTCGTCGTTGAGTCGTTCCAACAGAACTTTCTCAAGCTTTGGGTCACCATGGAGATCGCCTTCATAGATAAGCCCGGCGGCCCAAACTGCGGACGCACGGACACGATACCTTACCAACGCATTCTTACGAATAAAACGGTGCATCAACGGCATTGATTCTGCATATTTCATTTGTCCAAACATCTGAAACAAATGCGCTACTTGTTCATTGACGGCAAACATCGTGTCGTAGTCGAGCTGTTCACTTTCGAAAGCGACTTTCAGGCTTGTACAATATTCCAAAATCGGAGCCAATGCATCCGTTACAGCCAATCGTCGCAGCGCCCAACCTGACGTGGCGATGACTTCGTTCCGCTTACTTCTAAGTAATTTGACAATATCAATGGCAACTTGTTTCTGATCTAAGGCAACCGCAATATGCATCGCCTGTTCTTGCATTCTCCACTGGTCACTCGCAATTGCAGCTTGCATCGCAAGTATAACACTTGGCAACAACTCGTCGGTTTTGCTGGCAGTCAGCAACCACTCTCGAACCTGCACGCGTATTTGTGGATGCGGGTCATTTAAGAACGACGCTAATTCATCAACATGATTCTCAATCAATTGGTTTAACGAATTCGCATAGGCGTCACGAACTTGAAAATGAAAATGATCCCTTGCCTGCTGCCCAAACTCAAGCACTGCAGCTGGATTCCATTTTGCCAAAGCTTCATATGCGATTGCCTGAACTGTTGCATGTTTGCTGTTCACTAATTTCGTAATCACAGCTAAGCAGCGATCACGATTCTGATCACTTGGCTGCGGGGACGCAAGCAAAGCAGCAATCAAATGATCAGCCATGCTGCTTGTCGCCGCTAGTTGTTCCGCAATTTCCAATTCTGGTTGTGCGAGTGTTCCGGCAATGCTGTAAGCGGCCGTAATTCGCAACACAGCATTTTGCTCAGTATCGTTGGCAATCGCTACTAACGTTTGACGATCTGCGTCGGTACCAATTTTTCCGAGCCCAGCAATAGCCAAACGGAATAATGACGCTGATGTTTGTCGCTTACTTTGAAATTCAACAATCCTCGTTCGCCAAACTTCAACTGCACCTGCCGTCTCCCACTCAGCAAAAGCAGGCTCGACAATTGCCGACAAATCAAAATCACCTGCTATAACCAACTCCAGTAAATTCTCACCTGCTTGTTTTGCATTTAACTGGACAAGCGACATCGCTGCTGTGTGCCGTACTAAAGCACGATTATCCTGATCCGTGACTACTGCGATCAACGGATCGATTGTTACGTCGAGACCCTCAACTCCCAACGCCGACGCTTTGCCAATCGTCTTGGCTGCCACTAACTTAAGTTCCTGCTCGTCCGCTTTTAGGGCTTTGACCCAAGTCGGTATTAACTGAGCAGATATCTTTTGCGCCATCTGCACGTCAATTAATGGAGGATTCGCGAACATTGGCCAATCGTCGGTAATGATGTCATCTTGAGCGACTGCTGTTTGGCCAATAAACAATATGCCAATCGTAGCTAAGATCAATTGTGATTTTAGAGTGCGGAACATTTTATAGTATTTTAACAGTGTTAGGATTTAGGTGAAAACAACAGCATCAAGGCTACTGCGGTTTAGTAAGAAAGCGGACTCGGAAAAAGAACATCGTCAAACAAAACATCGAAATCGCACCGGTCATGATCCAATTAAACGATAAAATCAATGAGATTCGTCTGAGTCCCATAGCTTCCAGCGGTACGCGGAATCCCGACCATAGGTCCTCAGTTGAACTACTCCAAAGTTCTTGCGGAGCAAGTCTCGTAAACTCTGCCGGGTCAAAGCCGGGCATATTCATGATTGTAAGTGCGGTTGCCAGCGGATTAACAAGTAAAGCGGTTTCGACCACGTCTACACTAAACGGTGCCCCTTTACCCATCCAAAACAAAAACGTACCGGCAAAGATCATGGTGATCACCGAAAAGGAAACGACCGTTGCCGTCGCCGTCACGCGAAACAGACTACTGATCAATGCACTGATTGATAAAACGAGGATGCATGTCATCAACAGGCAAACACATACTTGCCAGATCTGAGTCATCAACTTGTATTCAATGACTGCCAATACGACATAGCCAGGTAGTGTTGCCAAAACGATTAAACCAATCGTGACTGCCACGCTCAAAAGCTTCCCCGTAATAATTCGGGAAGATGTGAGCGGTGTCATCTGCAATAATCGCCAGCTATCAAATTCCAATTCAGAACTGATCAACCCCGACGCGAGGCTAGGTGTGATTAACACTACAAGGCTAACTTGCATCACAACCATGATGCCACCAATCGTTTCGACGCCCCACTGATGAGTGTACTGCGTTGTGACGTAGACCAATGCTAATGACATCAGCAAACAGGCAACCATCATCCGAATGATCCAATGTGCTCGGCCAAATCTACGACAACGGAACTCTTTCATCAGCACCGGGTTAATATAGACCGGAATATTCGGGGCGCGTTTTCTCGGATCCATTCCGAGAAAGAACACCATTCGGAGAGTTTGAAGCAAAGCACTCATTTGATGTGTCAAGACTCCCTGACTTCGCGAGCGATCCAAGATAGTTTGATTGAGCCGGATCAATGGAATCGTCACAAACACGACCATCGATGAAAGTGACAAAATGACATAGCGACTAATCGAATCAACGTTGCTATCGAATCCTTGCGATCCAACATCCCCATGGCCCATCACATCCATCACCGCTGGGATCGGCGATATACACCGTATCCAACTTGCTATATCCGCCAGTATGCCAATTTCGGCTTGCAAAAATAAGTGTGGGCCAAGCACAATCACTGACAGCAGTAGCACGATGCCATACGTCATTTTAAGGGCGCCGTCGACTGAATTTGCAATACAGCTAATCATCAATCCCATCGTGGAATACTGGAGTGCTGCGAGAATTAGAATTCCATACAGCGGGAGGACTTGATGATTCATATCAATTCCACCCATCACAAAACAAGCGATCAACGAGGGAATACTTAAAATCAATAATTGAAAAACAAATATCATCACACCAGCGAGTTTGCCGAGGTAAATATCCAGGGGCCGCATCGGGGAATTCAACAATAGTGCTAACGTGCCTTGGATGCGTTCGCGAATAATGGAAGTGGCCGGGAACACGGGAACCAAAAAGATCAAGGCCGTGAGAATCCCGTAGGAAAACAACTTGAAGACCTGCATGGATTTAACACCACTGAGATCGGCATAAGTTTCAGCTGGCCACCGCAAGATCAGCAGCAAAGCGAACATCATCACCAACATAACCTGAATAGCTACGGCTTTTTTTGACCGCATCATTCCGATTAATTCGCGATGAATAATTGGGTTGTTGAACATTCGTTTCTTCTTATGGTTGTTTAGGAGTTTGGCTTGTTTGGATCAAGATCAGAGGTTGCAAGAGTTAAAACTCATACCATTTTGGCTCGATCTTCTTTGGTGACCGTCAAGAATGCATCTTCTAGATCAGTTTGCACTTCACGGAACTGAGAGATTGCAATTTTTTCGGTGACGAGCGTAGCAAGCAAAGCCTGCATTGATTCTTCAGTAACGTTCGCACGAAAGCGTATTAGTTGTTCAGTACGACTTCCAG
This sequence comes from uncultured Planctomycetaceae bacterium, assembly GCA_963934735.1. Taxonomy (GTDB): domain Bacteria; phylum Planctomycetota; class Planctomycetia; order Pirellulales; family Pirellulaceae; genus UBA721. The sequence goes on along the minus strand of CAWVZW010000109.1, from coordinate 802 downwards.
CGATTTCAGCAAGAGTCAATTCGCGTTTTATAATTTCCTGGGCACGGTCTAAATCCGTATTGCCATTGAGTTGAATTTCAACCATCCGCATTTGACCTAGTTGTTCATTGATTTCATTCATCGTTCCAAATGCGCGAAGTTTACCTGCACTGATAATCCCAATTTGATCACAAATTCTTGCCAACTCTGGCAAGATATGGCTCGTGACAATTAATGTTTTTCCCAAGTCAGCAAGTCGCAATAATAAATCACGCATTTCAATTCGCGCTTCGGGGTCCAAACCATTTGCCGGTTCGTCAAAAATCAACACCTCCGGATCATGCAACAAGGTTCGAGCAATACCAACCCGCTGTTGCATACCATGGCTAAGTGCCTCGACATAGCGGTCCTGCATATACACCGCACGTGTAATTTCCAAAACTTCTTGGATGCGAGCTCTACGTTCTTTGCGGGGAATCTTAAATGCGGCGCCAAAGAAATCGAGATACTCGCGTACTCGCATATTACTGTAGCCTCCAAACCGGTCAGGCATATAACCGACAAGTTTCTTGATACGGTGTGATTCCGCAAGACAATCCACGCCGGCGATAATCGCTCGGCCTTTCGTTGGTTTTGCGAGCCCAACTAAGATCTTTATGGTCGTCGTTTTCCCAGCACCATTGGGCCCAATAAAACCCAATATGCGCCCGCGTTCAACTGTCATCGACAAATTGTCAACGGCAGTAAACTCGCCAAATTTTTTGGTCAAGTTCTCAATAACAACAACCTTGTCTCGCGACGGAGTCGTTTCCTTGGAAGCTTG
>CAWVZW010000108.1:0-11234 GCA_963934735.1 uncultured Planctomycetaceae bacterium | reverse complement strand
AACTGTTCACCAGATTCCGTAATGCTTAGTGGTACGCGTCGGTCCGGACCCGCTGTCGCCGCGAGCATCAAACTGACGTCTTGTACCGTACGCGCCATTGGGCCCTGAACTCCAAATGAAAACCAAGCATTGTCACTAGGCCACGTTGGGACTCGACCGGTCGACGGCCGAAATCCCACAACGTTACAGAAACTAGCTGGGTTCCGTAACGAACCACCCATGTCACTTCCATCAGCGATGGGGACCATTCGAGTTGCCAATGCCACCGCAGCTCCACCGCTACTTCCCCCGCAAGTCTTCTCCAAGTCGTAGGGGTTTCGCGTCGCTCCGAACACTTCATTAAATGTCTGTGAACCTGCTCCAAACTCTGGAGTATTCGACTTGCCAATTGAAATAGCGCCGGCCGCTCGCAAGCGTTGAATAATAAGTTCGTCCGCATCCGGAACATGATCCTTATATATAGGAGAACCGAATGTGGTTCGCATGCCCGCCGTACTAAACAGATCTTTGTGGACAATGGGTAAACCATGTAAAACACCTAAATCGCCGCCCGCGGCTTGGTGTTCGTCCGCCTCCAATGACCATTGCGTGGCGCGCTCGGCATCCAAAGTGACGATCGCGTTTACTGTACCGTTTACACGTTCAATTTGTCGCAGGTGAGCCTCGAGTACCTCACGCGCCGAGGTTTCACGCGTCGAGATCAGTTTACGTAAGTCGGTCGCCGACTTTAGATGTAACATTAGACAAGACTCCACACAGATGATTCCGCCGAGATTACCATTTAATCACGTCCCAGGGCACGCCGTACAACATCCCAGCAAAACAGGCTGTCATAAACGCAGCCAACGTCCCTCCGAGCATCGCCCGAACGGCAAGCTTGGCGAGATCAGAGCGACGCGTGGGCGCAATCCCTCCGATTCCTGCAAGCTGAATTCCAATTGACCCGAAATTCGCAAATCCACATAACGCATAAGTCAAAATAACGGTCGTACGAGGGCTCAACTCCGCCTGTCTTTCCACTAAATTTTGATAAGCAATAAACTCATTGGCAAATAGCTTGTAACCGAGCAACTCGCCAGCAATCCCGCATTCCGCCCATTGAATTCCCATCAACCACGCCAACGGCGCAAAGACCCATCCCATGATGGACGCTAAGCTCCATTGATAATCCACTGGTGGCCCATTTCCAACCATGTTGACGAGCCGCTCACAAATATCGCCCAAAAACCCAACGCACCAATCAACTCCAGCGAGCAGGGCTAAAAAGGCTATCAACATTGCGCCAACGTTGAGTGCCAACGCCAGTCCATCACCAGCGCCGCGTGCTGCGGCATCGACGACGTTCACGGGATCATCGTCTGTCTTTTGAATTATCACCCCCTGTCCCAGGGTCAACGGAACTTCAGTTTCTGGTTGCATTAGTTTAGCGATGACTAAGGCGGCAGGCGCGGAGATCACCGACGCACTCACTAAGTGTGTTGCGTCTATCCCCATTCCAATGTACGCAGCTAAGATGCCCCCAGAGATCGTCGCAAATCCGCCTACCATCAGCGCCATCAACTCGGACCTCGTCATGGATGGAACATACGGCTTGACCACCAAAGGCGCCTCCGTTTGACCCACAAATATATTGGCTGCGACTGCGAGTGTTTCCGCACCGGAAGTACGAAATGTCACCCTCATCGTCCACGCCAAAAAGCGAACCAGCGGTTGAATGACGTTAAGATAATACAACACCGCCATTAACGACGAGAAGAATATGATCGTTGGCAATACCTTAAACGCAAAGTAGAAGTCCGTGTAATTGGGTCCGAATACCATCTCCGAACCCTGGTCGACAAAATCCAGCATCCCAGCAAACACACCGCCGATGGCAGTAAACAGCGTGTTGCCTTCTTCGGTACGCATAACAAATATTGCCAACACTAACTGAGCTAACAGTCCGCCGCCGACAATTCGCCAATTGATCTGATTACGGTGTTTGCCCAATGCCCACCCTAACAACACCATTACGAAAAGACCTGCGCAACTAATTAAACGCGGAAATAAATCATCCATCGATATGTCGCCCTCGGATTACTACGATGCTTACCCATCCCGCCCATACAAGCACTGATTGTCTCACAATATTAATTCCTTACGCCGTGCCAAAATATCGATCACCAGCGTCGCCAAGACCAGGCCTAATGTAACAATTATCGTCCAATCCCTCGTCAATTTTGCAAATAGTCAAATCGACTTCTGTATCAAATCCTTGTACCGCTTCAATGCCTGCTGGTGAAGCGATAATACAGCCCACCTCAATCTGAGCGACCCCAAACGCTCGCAAAGCCTCGATCGATGCTATGACCGACCCTCCGGTGGCAAGCATCGGATCAAGAATCAATGCTCGATCGACAGTTTGCTGCTCGTTTAGTTTATTGTAATACCATACGGGTTCTGCGGTTTCTTCGTTGCGATACATGCCCAAATGCATCACTACCGAAATTGGCAGCAACTCGACAAATGCATCAACCAATGCCAAACCGGCTCTCAGAATTGGCACTAACGCAATCCTGGTTTGTAACTGAAACCCCTCAGTGCTCTGCAGGGGCGTATCAACCTGTATGACATCGCCGGAGATATTTCGTGTCATTTCCACAGCCAAGATGTTTCCCAGACGATCCAGCGACGAACGAAACTCCTGCTGGGGCGAGGTCCTGTCGCGGGCAATGGTCAGATAATGATCCACCAACGCGTGGTGTAACTCGACAACGTTTCCCATTCGGTCTGTCTGTCCTATAATTAAAATAGTTACATCAACTTACCTACTTACCTACTTGACTATGATAATAATGATAGGTTATTTATGGATGTATCCATAGCGTAAAACAACCATTCAAAAACGGTTCACAGCGAATATGCTGTACACATAACGACACCAAACTAGCACCAACAACGTTACCATGACCTCAAACAAATTATCGCAGCTCGTTATGTCGGCACTCTTAGTGGCATTGCACGCTCAATTCATATCCGCGCAACCAACCTCTGCGGAGCTACTTGTAAAATATTCGCCGGACAATATAGCCGCTGCCCATGAAATATGGCACGTTAGCACCCGCGGTTTATCACAATACGATAAATTGGAACGCGACCTTAATAAAATTGAATACCTGCAGCTAGTTTCCGGACAGTGGCAGACCCGAACGGCAGAAGATTTTAACGCAGGCCAGGATATTGACACCTGTTTTCTTATTCACGGTAGTCCTGCCTCAACCGAACTTGTCCTACAAGTCACGTTAGATGTCTACCAACACATTCGTCCAGTCATTGCTGATACCAATAAGTTCCGTTATGTAATTTGGTCATGGCCAGCGGAACGGCAAGTGGGCGGAATTGTAAAGGAATTCAAGGACCAAGCAATTCGTTCGCAACCTCAAGGTTTCTACCTAGCTCATATTATCGATCGTTGCCGTGCTCGCAATCGCACCCTTGTGGTGGGATATAGCATGGGGGCTCGTGTTTCCGCCTGTGCCTTGCACTTACTCGGCGGTGGAACGAACCCCTACTCACCTACACTGAAACCTCAGTCGGATCGTAAAGTCACCTTCCTCACAGTCGGTGGAGCGATCGATCAAGATTGGTTAGAATCGGGGAAATATTTTGGCAAGGCGTTAACCGTCGTTGACCAATATCTCAATGTTCACAACCCAGCGGACCCGTTACTGAAACGATACAAAAAATTAACGCCCAAAAAGATGGAGTCGGGAATTGCGCTAGGCTACAAGGGCTTAGCAAATATAGGCTCGCTTAAATCGTTTGGCATTCCAACCCAACAAATGAACGTGACGGATGTTGCGGGTAAATCACATGACATTCGATACATTACACGGAACGCCAATTTGGTCAAGGAAATCTGGACCAAGAGTTTCCCCCGCAACAAATAGCGGGCCTATTGGCCAGCGGCCGCTTCGGCCAATTCCTGTTGTTTCGCCGAAACTTCCGGGTTCGGTTGCGACGCGCCCTTAGTTTGCCCGAGGATCCATTTGATCCCGCCAAGTAAAGACTGTTGGTAGGTCGCACTGGTCCACACATCCTCACGATGTCCTAAGCTCATGTGAAACACTTTTCCCTCTCCGTAACTTTTGCACCAACAAATCGGAATGTGCGACGGACGTTTAAGCGCTGTCTTTTGCATGTTCAAACTCATCAAAACACGAACCTTTGTTGGCTGCCAATTTTTGAACTGATATATTTCATCTTTGATCGTAAACTCGGACCCCCAAGCCTTTACAATCGGATGATCCGGTTCGTGATTGGTAATCGTCACCGTCGTATTGGCCGACCATGGATGCCCATTAAACGTGCCGCCGATCATGTCCCAGTACGGCTTGTAGTCTTTGAATGTGTCGGCCGCAGAATGAGTTCCGATAAAACCATGGTTCTTTTGTTTGAGCCAAGTATTGAAGAAGTAGTCCAGCGTTGCGTCATCGATTGGAAGCTTGCCAGTTGTGTAAAACATGACAATATCATAATGCTCTAACTTTTCTTTCGTGAAATCTGCCTTTACATCTTGCGTACAGTCTACGCGAAATAGTTTAGACGAAATCCCCAACGCCGTCATGACACGTTCACTTACCGCTAGTGGTTTGTCGCCTCGCCTAACACTGCCATGAACAAATCCGGCACTTTGTGTGACAAAAAGGATACGTGCCGGTTTTTCATCTGCCTGTACCGTAAAAATATTTAGATTAAGCAATAACGCAATCGCAAAAAATGTACCCGTTGTCCTAATCGCTAGCTGTCTCATTTCAAATTTACCTATTGGGAATCTTGAGCCTATGTCCAACGCGACGCGCGTTGATCGTTAAAATATTTCTCCGTACTTATGAGGTTCAGAATACCATCTAGCGACACCTGAAGCAATTAACCACTAATTCGCGTTCCACGTAATACGTTTTTCAAGAGGATCACCTGGCTATCCAATGGACCGCAAGTCGCACTTCGAAAAAGAGTTGCACTTGATTTTCCCAGCACCACACCGAACAATGAAATAAGGATTAGGATATAAGAATTAGACTGACCACTTAAAAACTTCCTTTCCAAGATGAACTGTTTTTTTATGCTAAAACAAACTGCTGTAGTGTTTCTTTTAATGACAGTGTTATCTCCTGCCATTTGCATCGGGGAAGGCCGTGCGTTTCATGAAATTGAAAAGGACATCGCCTCCGCTCTACGTCTCGAGTCCGCTGCAACAATACCAATGCAGCGTGAAGCCGCAGTGCTGCAGCTTACCGAGTTGTACCGCGAGATCATGACGGACCAGCGATTACTAACCAGCCCTACACTCAACAATTACCGCATTAAAGTGCGAGCTCGTCTTCTCAAAATCCTAAAATCAATGGAATACGCAGCTCGTCATAAGACCGCTAATAAATATTCTGGCCAGACATCTTCACTTCTCGATACATTACAACGTCACTTGCTACGCAGTTCCGCGGCGATGGGCGGCGCTAACCGTATGCTACAAGGAAACGCTGCCCAAGGAGTACCGGATTATGGTCCAGCTCTAGTGAACCTCATTAAGACGACGATCTCACCCAAATTCTGGGACATTAATGGCGGACCCGGCGTCATTGTCTATTACCCACCTTTGCGACTGCTAGTAATCCGCGCGACGAGCGATATTCATTATCAAATCGGCGGTTTACGTTAACTGACAAGCGGCAGGCACGCTTGAATTGCGCCACTATACTGTAAAACGCGGCACCTATATAATGCGCCGAGAAACATTCGCTTTTACTACAACACCGAACGGGTTTTTGGTTTGCCAACACCATTTCCTACAATTACCGCCGACGCTTTGGTCGAAGAATTTGAACTGTTCTTTGATTGGGAGGAACGGTATCAATATCTTATTGAATTAGGTAACGCCATGATTGCGTTTCCGGAGAAATACCAATGCGAGGAAAACCGCGTTCAGGGTTGTCTTAGTACAGTTTGGTTGGTCTGCCAAAAATCATCCGACGATCCGAGCAAACTGGTATACAGCGCCGATAGCGACTCACAATTGGTCAAAGGACTCGTTGCCATTCTAGTTCAACTTTATAACCAAAAGACACCCGATGACATTCTTCAACTGGACATTGTCGAGGTCTTCGCGCGAATCGAACTCACACAACATATTAGTCGTTCCCGCGCAAACGGTGTTCACTCGATGATCGCTAGAATTAAAACGCTGGCGCTAAATTACGCCACATCTGAAAACCAATAGCGGGGTTCAGTCCGCGACCGCGTCTGTGCTTTCCACTTCAATCTGTTGGGGCATCCACAGCGCGATTGCTAACGCAAGCAGTGCGACAATCTCTAAGCCAACGTGCGCCGTGGTTAACGGGATTAATCCATCATGCTCGACAGGCTTAGCGGCAATTAACAGCAACACCACACCGGTGCACCCGAGCACTGACCTGAATGATCCGTAACGACGCTGGGCGACAAATCCACCAATCATGACAACCGCAAACGGAAATCCAACGGTCAGCCACGGATTTCTTAGGACTACATGTATGGGGAGGTGCAGAATTGCGTTTTCGTACAGCATATCGAAATACTTGTGACCCTCCAGATGCGCAAATTGCAATCCGGCGATAATCAACCCAAATACGATACATACCGCAACAATAGCAGCGGCATAAATACCCAAGGCCAGCACCACCATTCCCTTACCACGTGGTTCAATCGTGCCGTTTGATATTCCATGCAATTTTGATTGTGACCGCACCAATCCAAGCGGAGACGTCACGATGCTTGTCGGCGTAACAAACGACAACATCGCTAGCAGAATACCGCGCTTGCCACTGTGATGTGCCAATAAATTGGGATTTGCAAGTCCCCGTAATCGTCGACATTCATCAAGCACATCCCGATCATAACTAAATAGCAAACTAGACAGCAGGGCGTAGGGGAATATTTCAAGGATGTTGGAACCGAGAATGTAAATGACGCGTCCCTGACCGGAACCCAAATATTGACCCGTAATCTCAATCACATCTAACAACAGATAATCAACGAGCACTACAAACCCACTGATGAACGCGGCGGCGGGTCCTGCTAAACCTCGCCAACCCTTGCGGCGATAAAGCGACCGACTCACAAATAACAAAAATACCTGTGGAATTAACAACCACAATAGACCGAGCGACTGCGAGAACAGTGATATCTCGTGTCCAATTCGTTCCATGGTTATGTCTTCGCGATTAAATGACGGATACGGAAACTACTGCAACTGCGCCCGCAGGTAGCGTTGCGCAAGTACTCGGTTATTGAAACTCTTCATTTCAGTTTGTACGTTTTCTGGTGTAAGTTTCAATTCACTAATTGTCTTAGCTACCCATTGCCGAGCGATCATTGGATTATGGAAAACTCCACCCATTTTTTTAAAGCGACCATTGAGTGCAAATCCCATAACAACGCTGACGTGAGGAAAGTCAATAAACGGGTCCACATAAGGAAGTTTGGGTAAATACTGCCGCAAACGAGTTTCGGTCATAGTGAGATCGGAATCGAAATGTTTCGCGTAAAGCTCGCGGTGTTTGGGAACAGAACCGTCACCCACCACGCGGTATCCACCATCGAGTGGACCAAGTTTCTGCAGTTCCTGCATATAGGCGTTGAACTGAGTACGTCTCGTTTTAGCGAGATAGTGAGTCAGTGCCCACGCGGACGCATAGCCTTGGGAGTCTAAACGCGACGCCAAAATTGTTTCCGTCAACCAATCTCCCGGCGACTGTGTACTCAGCTGTAAAAATTGCTCCAATTCCAGCATGCGAAAGTCATTGACCTGTCCGGCGCCCTTCCAACGCATATATTTACCCGTCGTCGTTGGCGAGAGATATTCAGCGATTCCTTCAGTTATCCACATTGGCCATGCGGACATTCTCGTTTGTACGCCAATGTTGTGCAGCAGTTGATGCACGCCTTCATGGGCAATCGTATTTATTTTTTGCTTCAGCGCGAGCTCGGGGTTCACGGATTTCAAGCGTGATTCTTCGTGCATCACCACGCGATTAGTCAACGTATGATAATACGCGATCATGCCTTCCGGTATTTTCCGATAACGCCTGAACTCCGCCTCGGTTTTGAACATGACAACCACCAAAGGAACATCCGGTTGATGAACTTCTAACCCTAAATTCTTCATATAACCGATAATTCCGGGCGTCATCATCTCAAGTATCTTGCTCGTCGCGGTGGCGAAACTCTCCGAAGTATTGTAAATGTAGATATAATGCACAGTCCGCTTGACGCGGAATCCGGGAAACTCATGCTCTATCAGCTGCTTGCCCAATTGGACCATATCAGCCTTTTTGAATGTTTCATCAACCAATTCCGTCTCACGTTGGTGACGTGCCACTAATTGTCCATCAGGTAGCAACACGACACGATTTTCACCGACATTTACGTGCACTCGCGCCAATACTCTGTCACCATATCGATCCCGTGTCCGTACAACAGCGTCATCTCCGGCAGCTACCTCACCAGGCGGAATATCCACGCCGTAACCGCGTATATCTAGAAAACTGCCTATCGGTTGCCCGACGACGACATTTTCGGGACCCAACAGGGTCTGGAGGGCAAAAGTGACGAAAACGAGTTTTAATGCTAGTTGGAGCATGAAATTTATGAATTAAGAAACAAATTGACCACGACCCTGCCGACAAGACCCTAAGCCCGTTCACCAGGATTGCTTAATTGTACACACAATCGGTCATAATAAAGCGGTACAATAACGTATTCTTTAGTTTCGACAGTAGGTAATCGCAGCAACGGCGGTCCACGCAAGAAAACGCACACAACTCGGTCTAGCACCGGCAAAGTAACACCGGAAATCCTAATAACTGATACAAAACCATCTAAAACCCTATTGCACCCTATTTTTCCTATTTACACAACGAAACGTTCCGACCTCGTCGTGGTTTAATGGGTATATATTATTTAACAGGGGTGTTTTGCGCCGATACCGCGTTTTGCCAATATCGAAAATTCACCCAAACCCACCTATATTACGTAACAATCCAAGGGCCAAACAGGTGCCCACGTATTGTCAAAATACTGTTTTTTAACCTATTTAAAATCATCGATAATCGCCTATCCTATGCTTAGCATGGAAATCCTCAAAAGAGGATCGCGTTTAACGACTGGAGTTTATCAAACGATGAATCGCAATAGCCTCAAAATGTTGTTGATCCCCACCCTTCTTCTCACCTTATTCTCGGCTAGCGAGTTTAACGGAGCCGAGAAGACCACAACTAATGTGGATCCTCAAAACCACATACTTCGTGCATTGCTTTCCCCTGAACATAAATCGGCATTAGCGTTGAGTTCGCATGTCCAGCAGGAACTGACTGCACTACAATCGCGACGCATTGCGTTATTCAACGAACTTCATACCGAGGATTCTCTCAAGCAACGCGAAATTGCACATCAAGAATTCCAACTCCAGACTAACCAGCTTGCATTGTCACTTCTTACGGTAAGTCAACGGGCAACCATCAACCAGATTCAGCTTCGACAAATCGGATTGCAATCGTTACTGCGACCCGAGATCCGAGCGACTCTCGCATTGAGCGACACCCAACTTCAACGCATCCAAGGCCTCAGTCATCAACGCATGCAGCTATCCCAAGGTGCGAGCGAAATAGAGCGATCACAGTTATTTGTAATGGTGGAGCGAAGAATCTACGCAACATTAAATGACAATCAACGCGGATCTTGGTTGCGTCTTATTGGAAGTGACGAAGTGCCAGTAGCCCTAGTTCAAGATGAAGCCCCAGCAGCGACTCCAACCGAAGAGCAACCAAAGGAAGTACCCTCAGCGACGGCAGAACCAATCCCAGCACCGGATGAAGCTGAAGAATCAAAAGCAACACCTGCAGATGAGGACCCAAAAGAAAAAGCGCCGGCAGATCCTCCGTCTACTGAGGATAAACCCGCAACGCCAGCCGACCCTCCTAAAACCGAACCCAGCGAAGAACCTTCTGATGAGGGAACACCAGCGGAAGCAACGGATCCGCCTGCCGAGCCCACAGTCAATAACAAGAGCGAATCGATGTTAAATGCGGAAGGTGAAATTGAAATCCGCTTCGCATTTACTTTCACACCATGGCAGGATGTTATCACTTGGTTCGCCGAACTCAATGAACTGTCGCTACAAATGGACGGGCCTCCACCTGGCACGCTCAACTATTCCGACCCCCGATTTTACACGCCCGCACAAGCCATGGATATCATGAACGGAATGCTCCTGACACGCGGGTACACTTTGGTGCGCCGAAATCAGCTGCTAACAGTCGTTAATCTCGAAAATCCTGTTCCCGAAGTTCTCGTACAATATGTGCCAGTTTCCGAACTTGACTCACGGGGCGAGTATGAACTCGTTAAAACCCTATTTCAACTCGTAAAGATGACGCCTGATGAAGCCACCAGCGATTTACAAAAACTTATTGGTCCGCAAGGGAAACTCTTTGTTTTCCCTGCCGCCAAGCAAGTCCTTGTGCAAGAAACGGCAGGACGTCTGCGTACAATTCGTGACGTTATTGAGAGCGTCGAAAAGCCTCGCACCGAACTCGCTGGAAAAGTCCTCGAAATCAAACTCGAATTTGCCCCAGCTGAAGACATTTTAGCTGTTGCCCGCACAATGCTCAGTATGGGCGAGGAAGATTTCTCGACGGAGGGTCTGAATTTTGCTGTGGATACACTCGGTACGCGAATTTTTGCCACCGGCGAGCAAGAAAAGCTTGATATCCTGCAGGACCTAGTAACAAGATTAGATGTGGATCCCCTTGCTGGCGTTCAAGGCACTGAACCATTGGAACAACCACAACTGCAAACGCATCCAATCAGCGTAGCAGACCCGGATACGACTTTCCAAGTTCTGCAGACAATGCTGGCAGGATTACCTGACATCCGACTTGCTTTGGACCCCACCACAAACAAGGTAATTGCGTTCGCTCGCCCTGCTGAACAAGCTCGCATTCAAGCTACAATACGCGAACTCGAAGGCGATGTACCAGTCTTTGAAGTGATCTCGCTCAAGTCATTAGACACTGAAATGGCTTTAGTCATGATTGCAAACATGTTCGGCACACAGGTTGCCGAGGGTGAACCAGCACCGACGACCGGACCTAAAGTAACCGCCGATCCAGTAACCATGAAGTTGTTCATACGTGCGACTGAATCTGAGTTGGCGTTGA
>CAWVZW010000107.1:0-11454 GCA_963934735.1 uncultured Planctomycetaceae bacterium | reverse complement strand
GAACTGCCTGCTGCTTTGTTGTAGTCAACCAATGCTGCTTTGAATTGTCCGTCGGAATATTGATATTCCGCTAGGCGAAAATGGGCGTCCCCCGCCAGTGCGCTGTCAGCGTGATCGGCAACAAGTTTTGCAAAGGTTGCTTTAGCAGCAGCGGGTTTCTCGAGCGCTCGTTGAGCAAAAGCAATTTCATAAAGAATGGCATCTGCGTCGGCATACTTGGCATCTGCTGCGAGCAATAGATTAAATGTTTCAATCGCTGCTGCGTTTTGTTGCAAACCGATCTGCGACTTGCCTTTTTCAGACCAAGCGTCCACTTGTTGGCTGACGTCCGGTTTGGTTGCCAAGAACCCATCGATATCTTCAATCGACTCTTTAAATTTCTTCTGTTGTCGGCGAACTTTACCACGACCCAATAGTGCCGCACTAACCAATTGGTGCTCTGAATGTTTTTCAATCAAAGCAGTAAAGGTGGTTTCAGCAACATCCGGTTTTCCTGTCAGCACTTCGCTCCAGGCTTGGCTATACAGGCTATTAGCAACAAAGACAGAATCCGCATGATCTTTGACGACTATCGCGTACTGCGTAATCGCCAATTCATACTCTTTCTCACCATAATGATATTCGCCCAAACGAAACTGAGCTTCAGCCACAAGTTTACTTTCAGGAAAATCTTTGATAATCCGAGCGACATAGCCCTTCGCAGCAGCAATCTCTTTCAAGGCAGCACTAGATCGTGCTAACAACAATAAGCCGTCGACCACTCGTGAACCTTGCGGACTATCCTTGATTGACGCCGACAGAATTGCGACGACTTCCGCATATTTTTTGTCTTGAAATAAATCCGAGCTCTTAAGAATACGCGATTCTGCTAGAAGTTTAGCAACATCGGATTGAAATTTATGTTTGGGATATTTACCCAGAAAGGTTTTCGCGTCGGCAATGACATTGTCATGTTGTTTAAGTTGCAACGCAGCAAATGTTGCAAAGTACAAAGCATCGGCCGCTAAGGCATGCTCGTTGTGCTGCTCGACGATTGCAAGATAACGCTTACGTGAATCATCATATTTTTGCTGACCATCAAGTGCATCAGCAGCTACAAGTTTTACATGGATCGTTAACTCTGCGTCCGTCACGTTTACAATAAACGCGTCCGCTAATTTTAGTGCCATGTCATGTTTTTTGTCATTGATATATGCGCGACAGATCGACAGCAAATGCCCAGCAGCTTCGGTGTGAAAATCCGCTGTCTCTTTGGCGGATAAAACTGTCGAATAAATAGCGGTCGCTTCCTCATGCAGTTTTAACTGTAACAAACAAAATGCTTGTCTCATCCGCGAATGGGCTGCCAGCGAGTAACCTTCTACCGCAGCAACTTCACCAAATACTTCGGCGGCCTCTTTATAATTTTTGGCCTGTAAAATCGTCTCAGCCTTGCGCATCCGTATTTCTGTGCGGAGCGGATCTTCGGGAAATTCTGCTAAGAAAATATCGTAGGCCTTGCCTGCCTCCGTATATTTTTTTTCTTCCTCCAACGTGGCACCTAAGGCATAGACTGCTGTTACCCGCTGCTCGGATTTGGGGAACCCTGTGACGACCGCTTGGTATGATTTTATCGCAGCGGGTTTGTCACCCAAACCATAATGGGATTCACCCATTAAGTAAAACGCTTGATCTGCCAAAGAGCCTTTGGCGTACGCGGCTAGTTGTTTTTCAAAGGCTCCGATAGCCGTTTTAAGTTGAGCGTGTTTTTGTTTAACGTCTGGCAACGACGAGGCCTGTGCATAACGAGTGCGTCCCCAGTAAAACAATGCCGACTCAGTACTGTCATGCTGCGCGTATCGTGTTGCCGTAAATTCAAAAGCACTCGCTGCTTTATCAAATTGTTGCAGTTGTAGTGAACAGATACCTAAGTAATAAATTGCTTTGGGAGCCAAAGGATCATCTTGGAATTCTTTTTGAAACACTTCCCATTCCTCAACGGCAATTTCGAACTTCGCACCATTTTGGAATTTGGCCGCATCGGAGTAAACATCCAAGGCATCCGGGGATGATTTTTCCTTGAGCTTAATAACGTCATCTGCCTCTTCTTCTTGAGCACATAACACAGATATATTTGTCACCATTAGTGTCAGAGCTAGAGTGACCAGCAACGGGAACAAAAAGGGTGTTTTCAAATCCCATGAAACGGTGCGATATTTACGCTTGAACATATTAATACAACATCTCGTAATACGAGAGTTCCTCACAATAAATCAATTAAGAAAATGCATTTTTCAAAAAGTATACAATCAGTATTATTATACTCATTACGAACAGTCTAAGAAACAAGCACAGTGACGCGCAGTCAACGTAAAAAACCGATTTACGTGATTATTCAAGGAGTTGATTGCCGATGTTTCCAATGTATGTCTATCTTTTAAAGGGTAGTCAGGCGACTTAGGTATTTTTGGTAATCAACGCAAAAGTAACTGTATTTACTCAAAAAGGATAAAATTCTTGCCCAACGTTTTGATAACTGGCGGAGCGGGCTTCATCGGCTCACATCTCACAACCGCACTGCTTGCGCGGGGAGACCACGTCACGATTGTCGATGACCAGTCAACTGGCCGCGCCAGCAACCTCGCCCATGTTATTGATAATCCGGCGTTATCCTATATCCAAGGTGACATTGGTAATGAGACACTCATGAACCAAGTGGTTGCTGGACAAGATCAAGTTTACCACCTAGCGGCTGCCGTCGGTGTGGCGCTGATTGCCAGTAAACCCATTGAAACCATCGAGCGTAACATCTATCCGACACAATTATTAATGGCGGCACTACGTCAACGTGTGGAAAACGGTGAGTCCGTACGGACATTCTTTTCATCGACTAGCGAAGTCTACGGTAAGAATCCAAAAGAAACTTGGACCGAAGAAGACGACCTCGTGTTTGGCGCGACAACCCGCCCACGTTGGTCCTACGGAGTGTCCAAAGCGATTGATGAATTTCTAGCGCTCGCTTGTGTCAAAGAGCACAGCCTACCTATCGTCATTGGACGGTTTTTCAATGTAGTGGGCCCACGCCAAACCGGAGCCTTTGGGATGGTGTTGCCACGATTTGTGCAAGCGGCACTGCAGGGCGAACCGTTGATTGTTCATGATGACGGCACTCAAATCCGCTGCTTTGCTCATGTCCAAGACGTCATTGCAGCCGTACTCACTTTGATGCAGACGAATGCTGCAGTCGGTGAAGTCATCAACATTGGCAGTGACACGCCAATTACCATTTTGGAGTTAGCCAACAAAGTAATCGAAGTGTGCGACTCGAAATCGCAAGTGGAGTTCCAAACGTATACGGATGCCTATGACGAGTCGTTTGAAGATATTCGCCGGCGAGTTCCTGATCTCACGAAAATCAGCAATCTAATTGGCGCCCCCAATCATTGTGGGATTGAGAAAATTATCGCCGACGTCCGTGACGAATTTAGAAGCTAATTGCGGCTTATTCAAAAATCGGAATGGTCGTACCCGGCCACATACATTCCGCATCGCGAGATGTCATCATGTATCGCAGGACTCGCGGGTCAATATTCTCGCTTATAAATTGAGTGCGGCCGCTAACAAAAATCGCGTTCGCACCTCCTGGATGGTTGCTGGAGATGCGAGCAAAACGAATGTCACCGGAAATTGCTTGCCCCCGCTGAATATTTATCCCAAGCACGCGTGCTGTATTAACTCCCTCGGGAAAAGGTGCGTCAATTTGCCAATGGAAAAGCAACGCAGCCTGAGAAGTATCGGTCCAATTACCACTGTTGATATTTTCTGACAACATTAAAGTGTTATCGATCCCGTCACCATCTGCAACATATTGAAATCCCACAAGGTCGCGTGGGCCGTGTTGCGATAATGCTGGATCATCAACAAACAATCCATTTGCGATGAAATCAACCGTGTAAATTGCATCCGACCCTACTGCATCCGGTAAGCCGCCGTTGGCAACGTAAGAATTCCATCCACCTGGCAAAATGCCTTTGCCAATCTCGGGTGGATTATTAGCTGGGCAAACAAAATCATTCAAGTAAAGTTTGTGTAGTCGTTGCTGCGCTTCCGCCGAAGAATCGCCAACATAATCAGAAAAATGGTGATGTAGCGGGCCATTCCGCGGGGATGCGTCCGGATCTTCCGCCGTGAAAGCGTCTGGGGTCAAACGCAAATATGGTAATAACGAGAATTGCCAGCCGACAATGCGGTCACTCGTGATTACCGGCGTAGGACTCGCGTGCAGTTCGGGCCAAGCTGTGCGATACGTCGGAAGTTGCTGGCTGGCCGTTTCTGCTAACTGGACAGCGTATCCGAGTTGCGTAAGTCGGTAATCACACATGAGACGGCGACTCATTGTCCGCTGTTTCAGTATATAAGGGAGTAAAATGCCGCTTAACACCACGACCACAACAACGGTTACGAAAACTTCCGCTCTGCCAATCCCATTTTTTTTATTAATCGTTGCTCTCATAGCCGTATTGAACTGAATTTCCACCGCTGCTGTCTAGCCGAAATCTGAATCGTCCCAATAGGTACAACCGGAAAACAGCATCATAATGTATTATAGTTCAATACCCCAACGCAAAAATAACGTTCCACAAATCGTTGCTCTTGAGTATTATTACAGAGTAACGCTTTTCCCCTAAATTTTTTCACCTATCCTCATTCTCCCCATTGCACAGAAGTTTCTATGAATCGAAAACGTCGTCATCATGGTGGTTTTACCATCGTCGAACTTCTCGTCGCCTCCACTGTCGGATTATTGCTCGTCATCGGAGTCATT
This sequence comes from uncultured Planctomycetaceae bacterium, assembly GCA_963934735.1. Classification (GTDB taxonomy): domain Bacteria; phylum Planctomycetota; class Planctomycetia; order Pirellulales; family Pirellulaceae; genus UBA721. Next base: position 6,650 of record CAWVZW010000107.1, on the reverse strand, counting down.
GAAGCCTTTCGGCAAATAACCTATGCCGTCAACAAAGGTCGCGCAAACGTACAACTATCGGGCCAATTGCGCAACGCTACCAATCTGCTGCGTGAAGATTTTCGCGGCATCACCGTGCAAGCGACGCCCAACACTACCGCTGCATCAGCGATGGGATATTTTGAAATTATCGAAGGCATCGACAATGATTCAATTATCTCCGCCGGCGGCTTTGACACTTTGACCGGTGATACCGACGACATCATCATGTTTACCTCTAGGCGACTCGGTGAGCCATTTTCTGGGCGCGTGCGCAGGGCGTTTGTCGCTAGTCGTCGACCCGGCGGGTTTGAGATTATTACTTCACCCAACGCTGAGATCATTTATTGGCTAGAACCTCGCAATACGGAATTCCTCCGCGACGGAATCGACAACGACAGTAACGGAAATATAGATGAAGCGGGCGAAGGCCTGATTGCTATGACACACCACAACGGCATGCCCTTGGCGACCCTGCGTCGCCGGGCGTTGTTAATTCGACCCGATCTCAACAACGACGCTGGCATACTAACAGGTGTGTCAGTAGCGAATGGCAATATAATTCAATTCATCAATGAGAATGATATCTCGATCCGCATTAACGCCAACGGGACAGTTAGCGCCAACACACTAGCAGATCTGACTTTACGTAAAAACCGTGTCGCCCATATGCCAACACTCCCAAGAAATATACCAGTAAACAACGTAAACATACTCCAAGACGTCAATTTCCCACATCCATTTTCAACAGCACGACTCCCATTTCAATCAGGCGTGTTCATGGGCGAAGATGTCGTGATGGATCAAGTGATCGGGTTTGACGTACGCGTGTACGATCCGTTGATAAAAATCGTGGCTGACATCACTCGCAGTGAGCCGTTAACTCCTGGAGATCCCGGCTATGAAACTCTGGCACATACTAACGCAATCGGTCGCGGTGCATACGTCGACTTAGGTTTCACTTCGCGTTTTGACTACACTTCAAATCCTAATCTAACACCAGCACAAGGCGCTCAACTAGGGAGTTTACTAAGCTCACGAGCCGACAATCTAGCACAACTCAACACAGTTCTAACACCACCTTTATATCACGCAGGTACCGGTTACTTCATGTTCGGCAACTGTAGTGTTTTCGATACATGGACGATCGAGTATGAACGCGATGGTGTCGATACTGACAGAGACAGAGTGGTCGATGAGGGCAATGATGGAATCGACAACAATGCCTCCGGTGGCATTGATGATATAACGGAAGTAGAAACCATGCCTCCCTACCCGATTTCATTACGTGGATTTCAGGTGATTGTGCGAGCTTTTCAAAACGGGCAGCAACAAACACGACAATTTACAATCAATCATGATTTCACTCCTGAATAATATCTGAGTCAATGCACACCATCCGCTTACGAGGCCCTTGGCAATACACTCCGTTAGCTCACACCTACTGGACCGCTGACGGCCAATCTCAGGAATCCGATACCGCTGTGCCACCTCCTGGAAGATTAAAACTGCCAGCAGATTGGAGCTCTGAACTGGGCGCCGACTTTCGCGGAAAAGTGTTGTTTCAGCGAACGTTTCATCGCCCCACGGGACTGCAAGAAAATGATGTCGTGCAAGTGCAGATTGATTCGGTCGATGCGTTGGGAACGGTATATGTGAACAACAACACTGTCGGCGAAATCCAGCTTGGTCAAAGTAATCTTAGTTTCGAAATCCAACAGCATCTCGAAGCAACCAATTTACTAGAAATACTCGTCGACCTACCAGCCACCGACGATGCCAGTGCTCCTTTGCCACGGCCAAATCGCGCGCCCGACCAAGCCGGGGGCATCACTGGTGAAGTACAATTAAACATAATCGAATCATAGATTCCACATTCACTTACAATCATCATCAACAACATCTGCCCGCCTCTGGAAAACTAATATGTCTCTATTTCGCCTGCTAACATTATCTCTGTTTGCCGTTTCATTCGCACAAATCACTGGCTGCGATTCTGGTAATTCTAATTATACAAACAACTCTAATAGCTCCGAGGACCAAGTTACCCCTGCTGATGCGCAGACAACTGAGCAACCAACTGAGCAACCGGTAATCATTGAAATGCCGACTGCTGCGGCACCTGAACCTCTAGCAATCACGACTGCGGAGCTAGCCGAGGGCTGGATCCAGTTGTTTGACGGGGCGACTTTGTTTGGTTGGCAAGCGGCAACTCAGGCTAACTGGCAAGTTACCGATGGCGCAATCACGGTCAGCGAAGGCGATGCGGGCTTACTTTATACCACCTCTGAATTCCGCAACTATACTCTGCACCTCGAATTTAAAAGCGATCCCGAAACCAACAGCGGTATTTTCCTGCGCACCCGTGGCACTCCCTCCGACCCTGCCACAGATTGCTACGAATTCAACATTGCCCCACTCGACAATCCTTTTCCAACAGGTAGTCTAGTCGCTCGTAAACGCGTCACACCTCAAGTCGAGAGCACACAATGGCACACGGTTCAAATAACTGTTCTTGATGACCAAATCTCGGCATTACTCGACGGAAATCTAGTGCTCGACTATCAAGACCCAACTCCATTAGGCAAAGGCCATATTGGATTGCAACTTAATTCCGGCGCTATCGCATTTCGCAACATCCGCCTCAAGCCCTTGGCGTTGACCACAATTTTCAACGGCAAGGATTTAACGGGGTGGGTTGAATACCCCGATATGGAAAGTGATTTCTCGGTAACAACGGATGGTTTTCTCAACGTTAAAAACGGCAAGGGACAATTGGAAACCGAGGGACATTATGCTAACTTCGTACTGCAACTCGAATGCATCAGTCACTTAGCACGTCTCAATTCCGGAATCTTTTTTCGCTGCATCCCCGGCGACGAGATGATGGGGTACGAGAGTCAAATTCAAAACGGCATGCAAGGTGATGACCCAACCGTACCGGAAGATTGTGGCACCGGCGGCATCTTCCGTCGTCAGGACGCCAGACGCATTGTCGCCCAAGATCAACAGTGGTTTCACAAAACGATCATCGCCTGCGACGACCACATCGCGGTCTGGGTTAACGGATACCAAGTCACCGATTGGACCGACACTCGCAAATCCGATGAGAATCCGCGTCGTGGATTACGCACGGCAGCCGGCAGCATCATGATCCAAGGTCATGACCCCACCACCGATCTATCCTTTCGCAACCTGCGGATTAGCGAAATGTAATCTGTGGGAATTCGTGGTCCCTACAACAATTTCACCAATTCTTTGGGCAAATTGAAATGCACTTCTTCCTCACGAATCGCCCGTAGTTCCACCTCGGCACCAAACTGATTTTTAATATATTCCACACACTCTTCAACTAAGATTTCAGGTGCACTCGCCCCTGCCGTGATCATCACGTTCTCAACTTCTGTAAACCATGCATCATCAATATCTGAGACACCATCAATCAAGTAGGCTTGCCGATCGAGCTCCAGTGCAATTTCCTTGAGGCGTTGACTATTTGAACTATTCTGACTCCCAACAACTATCACCAGGTCAACTTCTGTAGATACGATTCGGATTGCTTCTTGCCGATTTTGTGTGGCATAACAAATATCCGCTTTCGGCGGGGAATGCACTGCCGGGAATTTCTTTCGTATCGCCGCAATAATCCTATCCGCGTCGTCAACACTCAACGTGGTTTGTGTCAAATAGGCGACCTCGGTTCCCGCTGCAATATCCAACGCCGCCACATCATCTTCATCCTCAATCAGTATCATATTTTCAGGCGCTTCGCCCATCGTCCCTAATACTTCATCATGACCGGCATGACCTATCAAGAAAATCATATACCCAGCCTTAGCATAACGGACAGCTTCTAAATGTACTTTCGTTACTAACGGGCAAGTTGCATCTATCGCAAACAGATTGCGTTGTTGTGCTAACTCTCTGACCTCCGGTGAAATACCATGCGCCGAAAACAACATATTCGAGCCGTGTGGAACGTCGTCGAGGCTGTTCACAAAGATCGCGCCCTTGCCTTGGAAGGTTTCGACAACATACTTATTGTGCACGATTTCATGGTACACATAGATTGGCGCACCGAGGGTGGTAATTGCCAACTCAAGACATTCGATCGCCATGTTCACACCAGCACAAAACCCGCGTGGCGCCGTTAACAATATTTTCATCAATTCGCTTCCTCGGACAAACCGGCTTCCGTTGCTTCCGTTGCTTCTGTTGTTTCCGTTGTTTTAACTAACTGCTCAATCACACCGAATAAGAATTTCGCTAGCCGCTCTGATGATAAGTATGCGGCATTTTTCATATCCCACATTTCTTTGACGCCGGCAATTTTAGTGAACACACCTTTGGATAACGCGCCAAGCTTGCCAGCTTTAGTGTCCTGCTTCATCATGCGACTCATCAATTCCGGAGGCTGTTCGTCTAGTTCCTCGGTGATCACTCGGACACTCATACATTTAACGCTCGCTTGTCGACAGATTTCCATAATAACCGACGATTCCATGTCAGCGACAACGGCTCCCGTTCGCTTATGCATCTGTTTACGTTTTTTGGGTGTGTCTAATATTTCACTGACCGTCAATAATTCGCCAACATACAAGCCATTGGTTTCCTTAACCGCCTGTTCCGATATTTTAAATCCAACATCCAATCGTCGGTCTTGAGTATCTATTACGCGATTGGGCATGACGATGCCGCCGTTGCGGAACTTGGGATGCAGGGCACAGCAAAATCCAGCCGAAACAATCCACGGCGGTTGATACAGGTTGATCACAGCAGTCGTCGCCCGCGCGATAGATTTCCAAGAATCTCCCGCTTCGATGACAACAACATCAAGTCCATTCCAATTCCCCGTATGTTCGACAAACCCAGCGCATTGGACGCTGACAATCTTTTCCAAGTGGTCTAGCACACCGGTTGCTTCAACGTGACTCGCGAACACCAAAGCGATTTCACAATTGGGGATTTCTCGATCGTCCGTCAATTGCTGCAAGTCTTGGGCTTTCTCGCTAACCGCTGTTTCCACTTTATCGCGCACCGCCTGCCCAGCCGCGGAGCGCAGATAATTCGAAACTAGGTAGCGAACAAGCATTTAGTGGTTTTCCTTACACACAATGTTTATTGATTACAGCGGAACAGTTGCCCAAAAGCCGGATCGATCTGTAGTTCCGTTTCGACCGAGATTACGCCCGTTGACAATAGTTGCTTGTTAAACAATTCGCGAGTGACATAACTATCGTAACCATAGGTTGAACGATATCGCTTGATTTCCTCCCAGCTAACATAAATATAATCCACATTTAACTCGGCCAGTGCCCCGCGTTGGGCTGTGGGCGTCTTCCCATCAATGACACGCTGCAATACATCCGGATCAAAACACGTTGCATAGATTGTTTGTGGCGTCAAATCAAACGGCTCAGCATCCCCCACGAGCAGCACAACATCATCGTCAGTTAGCTTTGAGTTTAGAAACCGATGCACTTTCTCAGTCGTCGTTTCCGAAAGTGCGGGTCCGTGCCGTAGCACATCTAACTTCACTAAAACACGACTGTCATTCTCCATTCCCGCACCAAGATACATGAATCCATAGAGCGATAGCCCAATACACACACCCCAAAATAGCTTCGAATTGGAAAACAAACGCTCTAATGTTACACCTGCTAAAACCGCAGACAACGGAATCAACGGTACCAGGAATCGTTCCAAATGGTGTGTGGCAAACCACCAAGCCAGTACTCCAAACCCTAAATACAACGCAAACGGTACTAGACGCCGATCGGTATACATTACTAGGCACGACAGCACCAGCAATCCCATTAGTAATGGACTTTGCCGTGAGCTCGCATATCCAATTTTACGGATGTGCTCTCCTAATGAATCACTTGCTGGAACCTGATGGGCTCGATCCCATCGCGCGCCTAGTTCTACGTCCCGATCCGCAGTGGCAAACAACGTGCTTAATAATGGATAAGTCGGGTTGCCCGTGAAGGCTGCGTTTTTGATGAGCCAAGGGCTAAACACTATCGTCGCCCCAATGGTGAATACAACTGCGTAAGTCCAAACTGGATTCCAGGAACTCCGCTTGTCATGTGCCTTATTAGCTGGCGATATCTCGACAGCAGTGCCGCGTGTTTTTGCGATCCACATCGTCCACACAAGCAGCGGCAGGATGGCAAAGACGACGCCCGTATATTTGGTAGCAGCCGCGCTGCCCGCAAATACTCCTGCGAGTAACACGTGCCGTAACGGGTTCTGAGAAGTTTGAGCATTAAGAATTGCGAGTACGCTGGTGACGATGAAGCAGCCAAGCGCAACTTCATTGAGGCCGGTTGTTGCGACATATCCAATCCATGGACAACTTACCACCAGAATCGCGGCGGCCCACCCACTACGCTGTTGGCCGAACCTACGAGCAATCGTCATGACAGCCAAAGCAGCAAAGATCACATAAAACGACATCATGGTTTTGCCGATCAACGCGCCGCTATACCAACTCTCTGCACCACTACCCAACGCCATCGGTGGGATCAAAATCAATTCACTTGCCAGTGGCATATTGCCATAGACGTTATGCGGCAAGTATTCGATTTGTCCATTGCGATACCATTCAGCGGGAACTTGCATATGATACT
>CAWVZW010000106.1:0-11566 GCA_963934735.1 uncultured Planctomycetaceae bacterium | reverse complement strand
GCCAATGACAACATCGACACGATTGTCCAAGGGGTTCTAGCCGAGCTATCTCGCCACGGATTAGCTCAATAGTTGACCAAGGTTGATAGGCAAACCGTTTTCTTACACGGGTCGGCACAAGGCACATTCTTACCGAAGTTTACTCTCAATTACTATTGACGCAGATTGGCAATCTTGGCAAAATTCGTCCAAGTTGGCAGGCTTGGTAACTTTCAATGACTTTGGAAAACCAGGTGGTGTCAATGAAATGCGCTGAAATCGTAGATTAGTTGACCTAGACAGGTAAGACTAACCACGTAACTAGCATAACAAACATTACAACAGCATAAATTTCGTTCAGGAGGGACGTTACGTGTCACTCACATCAAAAACTGTGTTCACAACAGGTGAAGCTGCAAAGATTTGTAAAGTCAGTCAACAAACCATCATTCGTTGTTTTGACAACGGGTCACTTAATGGATTTCGAGTGCCCGGTAGTCGATTCCGTCGTATCCCACGTGAGATGCTATTTTCCTTTATGAAAGAAAATGGGATCCCACTCGACGCCTTTGAAAGTGGTAATCGCAAAGTGCTTGTCGTCGATGACGATCTAGAATTGGTAGAACTGCTTGTCGATGTTTTCGAACGCGACGGCCGTTTCGATGTAAAAACAGCTAATAACGGATTTGACGCAGGTATGGCTGTTCGTGAATTTCGACCAGACCTTGTCGTGTTAGACGTCATGCTTCCAGATATCAACGGTAAAGAAGTTTGTGTGCGAGTACGCAGCGATGACTCCCTTGAATCCGTAAAAATTATCTGTATTTCGGGGATGGTCGAGCAAGACAAAATTGCTGAACTAACCGCCGCCGGTGCAGACGACTTCATGCACAAGCCATTCACCGTAGATCGTTTGCTTGACCGAGCGTGTGATCTATTGGAAATGGAACGTGCGCAAACCAGCTAGTTGAAACTTCGTTTTAATTTTAAAGGTCGTGCATCACCTTAAGCTAAACGCGCATCGTTAACCTACGATGTGCGTTTTTTTTATTCCTCTCCGCTATTCATACTATGCAAACTTGGCCCACTATCACGATCCAACATCGACGACTGGCTCTGCCACAAGTTGCCAAGACGCTTAACCGATATGTAACAGGTGTTATTAAATTAAACCCACAAGAACGTACGGCTCAACTATTGAAGCTATTCGCCGACGATCCGTTCTTTACCACTTGGGTATATGCCCTAGCCGCTGCCCGCGGACAACATCCGAGCGATCTTTCTGAGCTCGTTGATTGGATTAACGATGCGGGACAAACATACATTGCCGGCCTCGACCCTGACCTTGAAGGTGAACTGCAACCGCCTGACGCTGCCGACAGTATTACTTTAATCACTGCAATCGTCGCTAGCAGTCGTAATGCCGACCATGATCTTGTAGCTGAATTAGTCGCTTGCGATTTTGCCGAACTGCCAGCAACCGCTGACGCTGAAATTCACGATGCGCTTACTCAACTCGCTGCGCCTCCTAGTGAACAAGATGGACTCCAACTAGATTTTTCGGATCTACAAAAAGTCTTGCGCTGGGACACCATGGAACATTCCTTCCAACAACAATTGCACACCCAAAAGATGCTCGCCATCAAAAACTTCGCCTATGGTGCAAGCCATGAAATTAACAATCCGTTAGCAAATATCTCAACACGTGGGCAAGCACTGCTGCACGATGAGACAGATCCGGACAGACAACGTTCACTCAGTACAATCGTCGCGCAAGTTTTTCGAGCAAATGCCATGATTGCGGATCTAATGTTGTTCGCCCACCCGCCGACAATGAAACTCGAGCGCCAAAACCTGCAAGAGATTCTTCAACGCAGTGTTGAGGAAATGGCAATTCCGTTGGAAGCCAATAACATCCAAGTTGAATTAACGGGTGACTCGAATATTCATGTAGTCGGTGACACCAATAGTTTATTTGAAATGTTCAAAGCCCTGATGCAGAACTGTGTCGATGCCATGGAAACGGGTAACATCACCATTGGCTGGACAACACAACTGGACCAAGTACGCATCGAAATCACTGATGATGGCCCCGGCATAGCAACCGATATTCTACCGGTGATCTTTGATCCATTTTTCTCGGGTCGTGAAGCTGGGCGGGGTCTAGGATTTGGACTATCCAAAGCTTGGCGAATTGCGCAAATCCACCATGGTTCTATTGAAATTGAAAATCTCACAGATGACAGTGTGGATTCTACGGGAATTTCTGCCACGGTTCACCTTCCCGAGAGCCGTGAATCCTGAGGTGGCATATCCAAAACAGGATGTTGGCTTCATAATATTGCTATGAGTTCATCTACTTACCAATACGATGTGATTGTAGTTGGCGCAGGCCACGCTGGCACAGAAGCAGCGGCAGCGGCGGCACGAGCCGGCGCTAACGTCGCACTGCTGACTACCAATCTCGATACAGTCGGGCAGATGAGCTGCAATCCGGCAATCGGCGGTGTTGGTAAAGGTCAAATCGTACGCGAAATCGATGCACTCGGCGGCCTCATGGGATTGGCAATCGATAAAACCGCACTACAGTTTCGCATGCTCAATCGCCGTAAAGGCCCCGCGATGCATAGCCCTCGGGCGCAGGCTGACAAGAAACTGTACCAGCAGGAAATCAAGCAACTCATTGAGCAACAAGCTGGACTAACGCTGCGACAAGAAATGGTAGAGGATATTCTCACTGAAAAGGTTGGTGAGCGAGTGGTTGTTCGAGGCGTGCGAGTCGTCGGGGACGCCGTCTATTATGCTCCCCGGCTCATCCTGACGACCGGCACTTTTCTCTCCGCATTGATGCACACCGGTGAATCCAAAACGGCCGGTGGCCGCGCTGGTGAGGGAACCAGCAGCGGAATCAGCAGTGCTCTAAACGAAGCAGGGTTTCGACTCGAACGATTTAAGACAGGTACGCCCCCTCGAATCAATGCTCGCACCGTCGACTTTTCCAAAACCGAAATTCAACCCGGTGATGACGATCCGCAGCCGTTTTCATTCCTTACGAAACAATTAACGCAAGAACAACTTCCCTGTTGGATCGCACACACAAATGAAGCAGTGCATGATCTTATCAAAGCGAACCTCGATCGAGCACCGATGTACAACGGTCAAATCGATTCAGGTGGCCCTCGATATTGCCCATCGATCGAAGATAAGGTCGTTCGCTTTGCTGACAAATCCAGCCACCAACTGTTTCTCGAACCCGAAGGTTACGAAACGGAAGAAATATACGTAAACGGAATTTCAACTAGCTTGCCTCGAGACGTGCAAGACGCCATGTTTGAGCTGATTCCCGGACTCGAAAACGCTCAGATTATGCGTTATGGCTATGCCGTCGAATATGACTTCGCCCCGCCAGATCAACTGCGTCCAACATTGGAAACTAAATTTATTGATGGATTGTATTTTGCTGGTCAAATCAATGGCACAACTGGGTATGAAGAAGCGGGCGCTCAGGGTCTGATTGCCGGCGCTAACGCGGCGCTGGCTGAGAACAATGAACCGCCTTTAATCATCGGTCGCGACCAAGCTTACATCGGCGTGTTAATTGATGATTTAGTAACGTGCGGTGTGGACGAACCGTATCGCATGTTCACTTCGCGAGCGGAGTATCGGTTGATGCTGCGGCAAGACAATGCTGACCGTCGATTAACTTCGCTAGGATTTGAAAAAGGTCTCGTTTGCCAACAGCGTTTAGACCAATTACAGGAGAAAGAAGAAGATATTAAATTAACACGGGCAGCATTAGAAACAAAATCGATTGGCCAGGGGACATTGAGTAAGTACTTGAAACGGCCCGAGACACAATGGGATGAAATCTTGGAGCACTTACCAGAATTGTCTGAGATGTCGGACGCCGTTGTGGAGCAGGTCGTCCATGACGTGAAGTACTCGGGCTATATTGCTCGCCAACAGCTTGAAATTGATCGTCAACAGCGACTACAAGATAAAACGATACCCGACGATTTTGATTACGACGGTATCGGCCATTTACGTACCGAAGCCCGTCAGAAGTTAACGAAAATCCGCCCCGTTAGCATCGCTCAAGCTTCCCGCATCAGCGGCATTACACCAGCCGACATGGCACTGGTCCTCGCCCATCTGCGTTCATAGATAGCCGTCTATTGCATCTCTTCAAATTGACCAACGAGCGTTCCCGTCGTTGGAATAGACTAACTAATTTTACCGTAATGACTTGTTAATCATCCGTAGCACCACCAAGCGTTACGGATATTTTATATTTATTTTGCAGATGAGCATGTGCCGTACTCGCATAGGACGCCTTGGGGAACTTCTTGCAGCACGACTGAAATGCCTTAATCGCCAACTCACGGGCCTGCATTTCCTCATAGGTATAACCAATCTGCAGTTGAGCCCAAGGCGCTAAACCTTCGTCGCCATTTAAAATCTGCCCGTACAGAATCAACGCTTCTTTGTGTTGTTTTAACGCTCGATGACAAGATGCCATGTGTTGGTAATTTTCCGGGAAGTTCTCGCATTGGCGATACGTACCGATTGCTTCTTTGAGTTGATTAGCTTCTCGTTGAGTGGTTGCTAGCGCCCAGAGCCATTTCTGGAAATTGGTTGCATCTGTCTTCACCAACGCTTGATACCCTTGAATAGCCTGAGGGTACTTTTGAAACTGTCGATAGGTTGATGCTTCTTCACCTCGCCAGGTTGCACCATTTTCCGCATCGATTCCCGCCAGTTGCTTATACACACCGACTGCTTCATCAGGTTTTAATTCAGAACGAAAACTTTGGGCGACTTTGGACAACCCGGCAACTTTATCTTTGAATTGACGATAGATCGTCCGCGACTGGTCAAAACGCTTTTGGGACACATGATAATCTGCAATGCTCGATAACAAATCATCTCGGTTACCAAACACTCCTAACATCGAGCGGTAGGCGGCTAGAATTTCTTTATCGCGCCGTGAATATTTCTGCAATTCGATCATTTGATTCCACTGTCCGATCGCCTTGACCTTCAATGGTTCGGTCGACACATCTTTTTCAATATTTTCGCGCAGAAATCCTACGGCTTGATCAGCGACCTTATACCCCATACTTTGAGTCTCATCTGTGCCAACCAAGTTACCAATTGGAGTGCGGCTATAATAATAGACGTAATAAGAAAGTTGATCATCTTTATAATTGGTTTGCAGACTCTTAAGCCCGCTAGCAAAGACGCCCTTGTTAAAGTAATACACAGCAAGCGAATTCGCAGCTGTGGCGCATGTGCTTCGAATCAGCGGTGTGCGGGGGATATCGAATGTCATCTGTTTCCAAATTTTCACCAAACTCGCTTCATCTTTTTCTCGAATCGCAATCTCTGCTAGTCCAGCTAACGAATATACGGACACTGCATCTTTGGGATAATCGATAATCGTATTCTGATATGCTTTCTTTCCATCTGGAACGCGTCCGATCGCGACATACGTTTTCCCAATTAAGAACGATGCTTTAGCGGCGTCCGCTGATTCTGGCCAATAGTCGATAACCGATTGAAATCCTTCCTTAATGGCAGTATTTTGTTTCCGCAGTTGATTCAGACAAAGGCTCCACTTCAGTTGAGCAAACGAGGCAGCATCACTCGCCTCATACAACGACAAGTACTTTTCATATTCACTCATCGCAATATCATACTTTTTATCCTGATAGTATTTCTCCGCAATGTTCATTTGATAGCGTTCGACTTCGCGCATTTTCGTCCAACGCTCGAGCGCCATTTCATGCAACTTCGTCTGTGCCTGCAGTCCTTGCAATCCCGTCGTGAGGGCGACCACCATTGCCAGCATTGAAAGTAGTAACCTATTTTTTCTGCAAATCATTCATCTTCTCCAGTGGATTTTTGTTGAGCAATTCGCCAACGCGAATGTCCCACATGAGCATAGTTAATAATATTCGCACCCAATCGATAACTGCTATTCCAAATTTCAGCAGAAACACCTGCATGTCCATCTGCCCAAGCGTCACCGATATCGCCCGGATGGTAATAGCATATCCAGCGACCATCTTTAAACCAACCTAAAGCTTGCACACCGCCATGTGGTGCGACGATTGGTACTTTCGGAATTTGATATGGTTTCATATGAATGTCATCGTCCGCCGGAATGCGCACCGGTTTCACATCACCGGCGATTCGTTGCATCATCGCTAGAAACTGATTATGAAAATGCCGACTGCCACCATTGTCTCCAAAGATCATGCCATGCTTATCAAAAATATACTCTCTGAGAATCTTAATGTCATTGTTCCCGAGAGAAATATTCTTTTGCCCTGTTATATAAAGTAGTGGAGGGCATCGCACCTTATCAAACGCTTGCAGTTGACTCGGCGACACTGCTTTGGATTGTTTAGCCACCTTCTGCCCGGTCAACTCGGTGTATTTGATTAACATATTCATATCACCACCAATTCCGAAATCTTGGTTCCAATCACCACCGGCATACTCAAGTCGAAAGAATCCGACCGAGCCTTTATTGTTTCCTCCGGCAAATCCGGCGCCCTCACCTTCCCCATCGCCAATATTGTATTGGTGCGCAGTAACTTCGCTGAGTTCCAATTTAACTTCATCGATCTCCGGCGCGTTGTAATAGATGGCGCTAAATGGATTTAGGATAAACTTCTTGCGAATAATCTTCTGAATCTTGACGACCTGTTGAACAGTTTCCGTAACACCGCCACCGGCTGGTAAATCGTAATACTGTGTACACCCACGAAACTGACTCAGAATCATGCACACCAAGAAAAACGTAAGGCAATAACTGACAAAACTGCTCAGCGATTGATTCAGCCGCGGAGATTTCTGGCCATAGTACCATGCTTGCGGGTCGAGTGGATTCCAAATCTTAGCCTGAGGTTCTTTGTCTTTCGTTCGCACCGGCGCTTCATGCCGCAGTGTGGCTTGCAGATCAAATGCTTTGCGACGTTCTACTTCCAAACGCTGTGAAATTCGTTCGATACCCCAGACGACCCAAATCAATCCCGTTATGAAAAAGGTCGCGAGCCCAACGCGTGCGACATAGCCTCGCAATACACCAAACTCTAGCCAATCAGAGAAATAGATCCCTGCCTGCCAAAATATCGGTATTGCAACAGTGAAGGCAAACCAAAAGCGTATGAGGTTTTCATGGCGGCGGCGATATTCAATCCGCAGACGGATTGCCATTGCAATAGCAGCGCCTGCAAACAGCAACGTGTGATCCGATAATAACCCGACCCACACCCAATCAATTACGGCAGCAAACCAAACAAGAGTCACTACGACAGCTGTCCAACGCGTTCGTCGATTAATGTTGCGCCATGTTTCCAACAAAACAGTTCCACCTATTAAACTCGGGCTCTATTCAATTCCATCTAACAGGTCATTGAATTGACTATCAAGCGGATTCGCATCTGGGTCCGCTGTTTTCGTTTCACCTATTTGAAGCTTCTCCAAAAGTTCTTCACCCTGAGCTGTTGGGTTTTGTGAAGAGCCTGTTTGGTCTGCAGTGCCAGCATTAGAGTTTGAGCCCTGTGTACCCGCATTTTCTGACGTGGGCGTGACTCCTTGTTGTGTAACCACTTCATCCTCGTCGAGAAAAAACGGGATCAGTGTAAATACAAATAACACCACTAGAAAACCGATTGTGGAAATCACTAGTCCCTGAATTAACCCGTTGTTCGAGGCAATCTCCATCGCTTCCTGAGGTTTCCGACCTTTTAAACTACGCATAAACTCGCGCAGTTCGGTAATCGATGCGGCACCGTTGTGTTTAACACTACGAATATCCGATGTAATTCCGCCGATACCTTCTCTTTGGTTTTGTGCTTGATTCTGTTCAGAACTATTCATGGTCTATTCCCTTTTTTGCTCCAACACGTGGACAAGATCCCCACCAACTTCACTAATCGCAGCTATCGCCGGTTCAAAATACATAGCCTGCGCATCTTTATGCACTTTAAAAAACACTCGTCGGTCGCCGGCAGCGGCATTGCCCAACAGTGATTCTACTTCGCCGGCAATTTGTGTTTCGCCGACTTGTTGTCCGTTAATATAGTATTTGTTATCGCTGTCAATCAGCACGGAAACTCTGGCAGCACCAGATGCCGAAATTTCAACGGCCGAAGCGGGTTGCCAATGTAAATGACTGTCATCCTCCGCGCGTGCTAAGATCACAAAAAAGATCAACAGGTTAAAGGCAATATCACCCATGGCCATACTTGGAACATCCGCTTTGGAAGCGCGGCGACTTATCTTCATAGCAACACTCCTTCCAAGTTATGAATTTGGCACAACTATTTGTTGTACCTCTTCTGTTTGAATTGTGACGATTCCACCAGTTTGTTCAATCATCTCAGTAACAATGACCCAATGACTATACGGAGTGTCCGGTTTGCTCTGCACAATCACCACGCGATCTTCCTGACGTACTTTTCCTTTTAACGATCGGCCTAAAGCGATTGCGAAATCATCTTGACTAAGAATCGCTCCGTTGAGCATGACTGCATTCCGCGTCAACTGTACTTGGATGTTTTCCGTTTGCTCCTCGGATTCCTGGTCACTGCGAGGCAACGATTGCTCACGCCCGCTGTCAGGTTGTACCGACGCACAAACTAAAAAGAAAACAATCAGATTAAAAGCGATGTCTCCTGTCGCACTGGCAGGAGGTTCAACCATCAGACTCAATCGTAATCGTTTTTTCCTCACGATTCACTACCCTCCCCTGCCGTTTCATCCTCGAGTCCAGCAGCAGCCAGTTGGATTGTCACATTCTCAATAAGTTCCGTAGCCGATTGTTCGACTTGCAACACAAATTGATTGATGACGCTTGTGAAATAGTTGAATCCCACAAACGCTGGAATTCCCACAATCAAGCCGAAACATGTTGTTAACAACGACACTTGAATCCCCGCAGCAGCAGCTTCGACAATATTTGTTTCGCCCATTTGATCTACGATATTCTGAAAAGCAACAATCATACCTTGCACTGTTCCTAGGAACCCGAGCATCGGCGCGGCGCTTGATACGGTCGCCAGCACGGGCAAGTGTCGCTCTAAACCGGCGACGATATGCACACTGTAGTCATCCATTGCTTTGACAACTTGTTCTTCCGTTCTGGCAGCATCGTAATTCAACTTTCGCAAGACATAATATTTTCTCAATCCCGCTGACAAAACCGCGGGCACGGGACCGACCTGCTGGTCGCATAACTCCAACGCTTCGGAAACATTATCCTCGAACAATAACTGCTGCACTTGGGCCCGCACATCGTCGTCGTCGACGTTGAGCATTTTGAGACTGCGGTAACGTTCAATGATGACACCAACCGCCAAGATTCCCATAATTAAAATGGGCCACATGAACAGACCGCCGTTGAGTAACAACCCTAAGGCCCCCGAGTTCTTGAATTTAGCCCAGCTCGACTCGCCCTCGGATTCCATTGGCTCATCTACGGAATTTGCAGACTCATCATCTAAACTCTCGGCATCACCAGCGTTGCTACCGGTTGATTCACTACCGTCTGCAGAGCTCTCTGCAGCTTCATCATCCACAACCGTGGTAGCGGCGTCTGCCACTGATTCCTCGGCGCTGGAATCGCTCGTCGTGTTTTGTTGAGTTGTATTAGATTCGATATCACCGAGAATATCATCTTGAGCCATGGAGGGCTTCGCCAGCAGCGCACAAAACAAAATGGCTAAGCTTAGAGTTAGGACAGTGTTAGCTATAAGTGCAAACTGATTTAGTTGATTCCGTCGACGAATCATATTTTCGTGCTTTCTGCAATTTCAAATCGGGGGTTATATCTTAGTTGTCGTTGTCAATGCTGTTCGCTTCCGCTTCAAACTGATTTAGCATCTCCGGTAGCGCTAACCGGCCTCTGGCAAACTTCGCTGCTTCACTCGCGGGGAAATCCCAACGGCAGCGGTTATAACGCCGGAAAGCAAGTTGATCATTATTAGCCATGCGATAACTTTCGCCACTCCAGAACAAGCCATCGGCGCCTAAAGTATCATCCGGAAACAGCTTCGAGAACTGGTCAAAAGATTCAGCGGCTCGTGTAAACTCTTCATTTTTGTAATATGCTTGACCAACACGAAAAGCCATTCGCTGAGCATGTTCGTGAGCTTCAAATTTCTCCAAGAACTTTTCACCAACTTGAGCGGCAATCACGTAATTCTCAGCTTTATAGAAATGGTCTGAAATGCGAATCATTACGCTAGCAATCAAAGGGCTCTTAGGGAATGTTGCTGCCAAAGTGACATAGGCTTCAAGTGCTTCGTTAAAGTCCCCAGATTCCTCGTAGCATTGAGCCATTTTGAATTGTGCGTCCGGAGCGAGCGTATGATCAGCGTATTGATGAAGTATCACTTCATACGATGTAATGGCTTGACTCCATTGGCCTAACTCCTGAGAAAACTGCCCTAGCAGGTAGCTTATCCTCGGAACGTATTTAGGATCAGGATAATCCTCCATCACTTCTTCCAATATCCTTCGACCAGATTCCAGATCGACCAATTGTTCCTCGTCGCGGCCAATTTCTTTATGGCTTTTGAACAACTCAAAATAACTTTCGGCAATACGGAACTTGGTTTCAACAGCCAATTCTTCATCATTAAAAGCCTTGGAAAACGCGGCAACTAAACCGTTTGTACCGACCACCACCGGAATTTCTGTAGTCAGTGCCAGCGGATCAACAGAATCCGCAGACCGTTTATCATTGTAGGTCACACTAATCACATCCCCAAAATTAGTTTCAATAATGGGATCGTCCGCGTTCAAATTGTCGGCCACCGGGTTCTCGTTCGCTGCTAACGTAAATGCACCGGTAAAATCACCGCTGTGCACAGTCGTTTCGACCAACGTAACTGTTTCCTTCTCACCGATCTTTGTCGTTAACGTAATTTCAACGGAGTCACGTTTATCACTCACATCTTGATCCGCATCAAACACTCGTAAAAATATCTTCTCACCAACATGTAGCTGTTCAACAGATTCTTCGTATTCTCGATCAGTCACCGTCAGTTCTCCAGTGACTACAAGACGTGCCGTGTGTGAGCGAATCGTTTCTTCGGCGGCCGGAGTAATTTCGTCTTTATACCGCAGATTAATTGTATCGGTGCCAGTAACGTTTAAGACCATTGCCACCAAACCTGGTAACAACTCTTGTTCCTCTTTACCGTCATGAACCCGTCCGATTAATCCACGAGGCATTTCGGCAGTGAGCGGGATGACCGAAGGGGAATCTTTGCTGCCGAGTTGCATAATAACTTGCCCAACAAAACGCCCCGCTAATAATGCTTCATTATCAGTTGCGCTAAGAGGTAAATCGGAATGTGCATTACTAATAACGCACTCCACAACGACCGCTGATCCACCTGTTGTTACCAATACGACATTCACAACGCTGCCCGAATCCTTGGCACGGTCTGGATCAAAAACCTCTACGAGCAACGGAACTGCAAACGCTACGGCCGCAGCATCTAACTGACTGCTTTCAGCAGGATCAACAGCTTCAGCAGGATCAACAGCTTCAGCAGGATCAACAGCT
>CAWVZW010000105.1:0-11754 GCA_963934735.1 uncultured Planctomycetaceae bacterium | reverse complement strand
GCGATACAACACGACTAACAACGTTATCCAACCTCCGACCAACACATGAAAGGCGACGGCCAGGCCTAACGATATCCAGACGAAATTCCAGTTTTTACGAATGGCGTAGGAAAATGCAAGAAAACAAAATCCGAATGCGAATCCCTTAGCTTCCAATCCCCCCACCACCCATTCGCCGGCCAAGTGGAAATTGGATTGCAGCACATAAAACAATATTCCGCTAATTATGCCCAATCCACGTGCCTGCCCTAGAGCCCGCGATACTGATATCAGAGAACCTGCAAGGAACAACCAGCTAATCCATCTACCAATCCACGCAGTGGTTGTTAATGAACAAAACTTGGTGAGCCACCCGATCGACCAATAGAACGCTAGGTGTGCATCAGCGGAATTCAAGAAGAAATCCCGCGGTGCGAACGACGAATCCCAATAGTGTTTTGCTTTAGTCAGATAATGCGCTTCATTGACGTCAGGCGGTGGACCACCAACAACCAAGAAAAAGAAACTGGCTAGCAACAGCATTTCAATATAAAACGAAATCGAGGAATCCCGCACTTCGGTTTTGGGTAAATTGCTAGCTACCATCCCTACTTAGATACTCCTGTGGTTGCTGTCAAATCCGCAATATCCCCGAAGTCTTGTTTAAGCGATTGATAGAGCTGTTGGTAAATCGGAAAGTTTTTATCGTAATCTCGTTTGAGCTTCCGCTGGACTGGAGTGACGCTGGTTTCCTTTATTACCGCTTTGCACGCCTGTTGGATATTTGAATAGGCCCCGGCACCAACCGCTGCTAACAGCGCTACACCCAAAGCCGGACCCTGCTCCGTATTGATCGTTACCACCTTTTTACCCAACACGTTCGCTTGCATTTCGCGCCACAATTTACTTTTAGCACCGCCTCCTGAGGTGCGAATCTGCCTCACCGGCACGTCCATATCCTCAAAAATCTCCAAGCTATCACGCAAGGAATACATAACACCTTCCATGATCGAGCGCACCATGTGCCCTTGAGTGTGCGACATTGTTAAACCAATAAAACAGCCCCGCGCATGAGGGTCACAATGCGGCGTCCTCTCTCCAGCAAGATACGGCAAAAAGAACAGGCCATCGGATCCCACGTTGACTTTAGTAGCCGCACGATTCATGGTTTGAAAGATATTTGATTTGCCTGCTGTAGCTAAGTTGTCCGCGAACCATTGCAAAGAACCACCGGCGCATAAATTTACTCCCATCATGTGCCATTTACCCCTGACCGCGTGACAAAACGTGTGCAACCGGCCTTGTTTGTCAAATTGCATCTCATCACTATGAACGAACGTAACGCCGGAAGTACCAATCGAGGTGGATACAATACCACTGCGTACGACTCCCGTGCCCAATGCATTAGCGGCACAATCCCCCGCGCCACCTACCACAAGGCATTCAGTAGAGAGCCCCAATAGTCCAGCGGACTTTTTCGTCAACGTCCCGGTAACATCCTCTGACTCAAACACTTCACCAAACAGATCCACATCTAAATCTAATTTCCCCATAAGCTTGGTTGACCATTTACGGCGTCCAACATCCAGCAGTAACATCCCACTGGCATCACTGACATCTGTCGCATAGCATCCCGTAAGCCGACGGCGGACGTCATCCTTGGGCAACAGCACCTTGCGCAACCGTTCATAGTTGCGGGGCTCATTGTTACGCAACCAGAGGATTTTGGGCGCTGTAAATCCGGTGAGCGCTGGATTTGCAACCATTCGAATCAACTGTGAACGTCCGCCAGCTTTACTTTCAATCTCCTCACACTCAGAAACGGTTCTCTGGTCATTCCATAGTAACGCCGGCCTGATTACCTCATCGTGCTTGTCTAAGAAAACGCTGCCGTGCATTTGACCCGAAAGCCCGATGGCCTTGATTTGCGAGGCGTTCACACCCGTCTTTGAAACAACTTCGCGTATCGTCTTTACGGTTGCACGCCACCAATGGTCCGGATCTTGCTCCGACCACAAAGGATGAGGATGTCTTAACGGATAACTCGAAGATGCTTCACCTAGAATCTTTCCTCGTTCAGTTATCAGAATTGTCTTGGTACTGGAAGTACCAATGTCCACCCCTAGAAAATAACTCATGCTCTACGCCTTCCCTAAACTTCTAATGATTTTTTATAAACGCCGGTCATACCGAATGTTGGTCTATAAACAAATCTAGTTATCGAATATTATCTACTGCAGTCGCCGACTTACGGCAGACCTACCACAACCGACCATCGCCCATTTTTAGAATTCAACTTCTTATGTTCATTGATTATGACGCATTCCTCTCATTTTTGCGACGGCGTTGTTTTACGTGCCCGCCGAAAAGAATAGTTATATCCAGAGTATTTCAAGCCAATCGGCGTTCATCCGGACACGCTCGGATTGTAGCTTTCATGTTAGTGTGCATGATACCCAGCTTAGTGCAATCGCAGGACACCAAGACCGTGCTCAGTGTTCCACCGGACTGGCGAATAGAAAACACTTCCTATCCACCCCCGTGGGCGAAATCGCTACCTTGGAAGGGTAAAATTGAATTACGCTTTCCGCCAGGGTTTTTCCAATCGACGAGTGACTACTTTTGGTCCTATCCAATTCTCTATCAGTTGCAAGGCGACTGTATTACGAATGACGCAGAACTAAAACGCGCCTTGCTCGACTATGACGCGGGATTGTACGGCGGAAAATATCCACGAGACAAAATATCCATCACTGTACGCGTCCCCAAGCAACGACAACGGGGCCAACCCCACATATTGACTTTCAAAGGTTTTGATCCTTTTACGACCAAAAAACCATTGACAACCTATCTCGAAATCCAACGACGATATGACGACGCTAGCGACATGACAACAATATTGATTCTTCGCTCTGCGCGACCAATCGATAAAAAGGACGCCGTCTGGAAGGCACTTTATCGCTTCCGTAAAGATGCGGGCTTTTAATCAGACCGTTGTCACAACTACCTGCACAGTTGCAAACTAACATAGACCAATCAAATCATGCCAAGCGTAAACCACACATCACTAGAAACGTTGACGCAGTCAATATTTATGTCAAACGGCTGCACGCTTGAGGCAGCCGGCCAAATTGCAAAGAGCCTCGTCTTAGCAAATTTGTGTGGACACGATTCACATGGTGTCGTGCGGATTGCACCCTATCTGGCGAATATCGACCGCGGCGTATTACAACCCGACGTTGAACTTTCTGTGCTTCATGAAACTGACTCGCTGGTTGTTGCCGACGCCCAACAAGGATTTGGCCAAGTGCAAATGCCCGCTATCATTAAACGCCTCGCGTCGAAAGCAAATGCACAGGGAATTGCTTGCGGTGCGATGAAACGCTGCGGTCATATTGGGCAATTATCGCAATGGGTCGAAAACGCCGCACATCAAGGCTTCGCCGCGCTTCTTACCGTCAACGACAACGGAGCACTTCAAGCAGTTGCACCGCCAGGCGGCATAAGACCAACGCTTAGTACCAACCCGATTTCAATCGCGACGCCAAGCGATCCCGATCCAATCCTTGTCGATATCTCCACCAGTGTTGTCGCGAACGGCAAAATATTGGTGGCTCATAAGGAAAACAAACAAGTTCCTGCTGGCTGGTTGCGGGACGAACACGGTCAACCTACAACCGACCCCGCTGTTCGATACCAAGATCCGCCAGGTTCGCTCAATCCGTCAGGTGGCTACAAAGGCTTTGGGCTCGGGTTTCTACTTGATGTACTCGTGAGTGGTCTTACCGGAGGCTATTGCCCCCCTGCACCGTCCGACGCCGTTCCCGCTAACAATGTATTAATGGTCTTGTGGGATCCTCAACACTTCCAGGGCGCCGATCACATCATAAGCGAAGCCGTGCGACTTGAGCAATTTGTACGCGCGTCACCTCTGTTGGACGAGGACAGTCCAATTACCCTACCCCATGACCGTTCGCGTAAAACTAAATCCGAGCGACGTATTAATGGGATTCCGCTCGGCGGCGAGGTTTACTCACAAATTACGGAAATTGCGAGCCAAAACGGCATCATCTTGCCCTCGGACTGGGCTGTCTGACTAGTCAGCGATCGCGGGGTGATAACCAATTGCTTTCGTACGTATCCTGTAAAACCCTTTGCCAGCGGTAATGTATAGCCGACTCGACTCCGCTCCCCGTCCGAAACTAACGTTCGTTGGTAATTCGGGGGTTTCGATATATCCAAGTTCTGTACCTTTTGATGAGAAAATTACAATACCAAATCGTTCGGCGCTTCGCACCGCAGCGTATATATTGCCAGCCGTATCGACCGTCATTCCATCAATCCCCAATTGGTCGCCAAAATCAACCAGCACTTTCTTGTTGGTCCATTGGCCCGAGCGCCGAATTGTGAACGAATTCAGGGTCATTCGTCCCATCTTAAAATCTTTTTCGATATCAGCCTTATCAGACCCGTTGTCAGTTTCAGCCACGTACACCGTCTTCTGGTCGGGCGATAGAATGATGCCGTTGGGTTTGTCAATTTGATTGGTCGCAATTGAAAGCTCGCCAGTTGTACTATATTTAAACACGTAATATCTATCCAACTCGCGTTCTTCCGGGCCGACATATTTGGGGTCAGTGAAATATATTGTTCCGTCCTTAGTAATGACAATATCATTGGGCGAGTTTAGTTTCTTACCGTTGAATGAGTTCGCAACTATTTTTACCTTGCCGTCTGGAAGAAAGTGCACCAACGCCCGATGTCCCTTTAACGGCGATGCGCAACATCCCATTAAATCGCCCGCCCGTGTAAACATGAGTCCATTACCCATGCCACTGTCGGGGCAAAAGACGCTGGTCTTACCCGAGTTCGGACTGTACATCATGACTCTGGCTGGACCCGATTCAAAAGGTTGAGCAAAATCGGAAAAATACATATTTCCGTCGGGACCGGCCGCCGCGCCTTCGGTAAAGCCACCCTCTTCCCAGAGCGTTTCCAATGTTTCACCGTTTATCATAATTTGGCGGTCACCTTTAATCAGAAGCTGTTGGGAATAGGCGTTAACCGTCCAACCAATTGTCATAGCGATGATCACTGTAAATTTGAGCATACTGGCGAATCCCTCTAGAGAACGTTGCATTTTTTTTGAGTTGTATACGCTAGATATTCTACACGCAATCACTATAGAGTTGTGTGCAACACGACTGCTTCGATTCGTTTAAAAACGGAATTCCATTGTATGACTCTAACTAAAACCTTCAATTGCGTGGGTAACCGTAGTCCCGCTAATTCCGATCCAACCTCCTTATCGCAATATAGCTCTAGCTCCAGTCCTCCATCACGCAGTGTGCCCTTAAGGGTCTGACCGTCTTGGTAATCTTCCGGTAGGCTAAAAGAAAAGGTCCTGCCGATTGAGGACACCGATATATCGAGAAGGTATTCACTACCGACTAGGTCCTTTTCAGCTTCTTTTCTGTTTGTGGAGTATTTCTCAGTTCGATCTAACGCCTCGACGCGTTGTATTAGAGTTAGATTTCCATCCGCTCCCAATCCCGCCAGACGCAAAAACTGACCACGTCCATCTGTTGGATATATTGTCTCTGAGGAAACCACGGAAGGTGTTTCCGGAGGCGTTTTTGTCGGTAGGGACTCGCGATCAGTGACAGACTTAACCTGCTGCACCACACTTGAAGCGATATTCGACAGGCTCGAATGACCATCCGAATCTGGCTTCACGTCATCAATTTGCGGTACCGGCGCAACGTTAGTTTCCTCTTTAGTCTTTGAGGAATCAAGGAAAGTCAGCAAGGGCGACTCAGGGTCAACCATTTTCAGCAACGACAACCAACCCCGAAATTCTACATTGGTAAGAGTTGCTTCGCCTCCCGTCTCTATGCGGTGCCCGACGGATCGTAACCAACGCCTAGTTTTCCGTGGCAAATTAACTCGCTCATTAACCACTAAACCGGTGACAAGTTGTTGTCGATGCTGACGAACAATACGCTTCTTCTTGCTATTCAATCTATAGCCATAGTAATTCAGAATTTTACCTGTAGAAATGAGCAAGCTATGGATGTCTTCACGCAAATATCTAGAAAATGAAAACGTAAGATCGTCAGCGTATCGTGTATATCGAGCACCGAGTCCGATGGCAAGCTTATCCAATTTTGCGTCCATGTTTTTGTTGACATAATTGCTGAGTGCAGGACTGGTTGGGGCGCCTTGCGGCAGGCCGCCTTCATAACATGTCAGTCCGGTGAGGACCGCGGCCGATTTTTGGTTAAACCCAGCACCCCTAAAAGCGCCTTCAACCCGTTTACTGTTAGTCGAGGGGAAAAAATCGACTACATCAAGTTTGACAATAACCTCTCGTCCAACGTGTTCAGCCGCATTGTCAACAATCGAATGTCCCCTGCGGAAACCGTGGACATTATCGTGTATCGAGAGCCGCCCTATTAGCCGTTGCAGTAACTTCCGTTGCAGATGTTTAGTTGCGCGATCAGGGACATGCAGTATCCGTTTACCGCCATTGCGTTTCGGGATAGCAGTTGTTTCGTATTGCACCACATGCTGCACCAAATCCGACTGGGGTAACTTTAATTTCGCGGCGAGATCACGAAGCGTTAGTTCACGACGTTTACGGACTTTTCGCCGACGCCGTGTGCGATGGCTGCCCTTATTTCTAAGAAAGCTGTAAATGATTAGAAGAACAACAAATAGGGAAACGATTTCCGGTGAAAAAATCGTCTTCCCAATATCATCAGTCATGTTCGCACCACCATCCAGCGGACGACCGTCCAAATAGAGTCTATTAAAAGAGAACCCGTTACCCGCCGCGTATTATCGTCGACAAATAACGGGCCCCGAATCGTTCTATGCCTTGCTATGGCTATGCCAATAGCAGTAACCGGAAGTCTTAAGGCAGGGGCGCAGAAACCACGTAGACCTCCGGTTACTGCTAACACAACACCTCAAGACCACAACAAACACGGATGACGAAACATCACCCTATATCGCCAAGGCTTAGGCATATTGTAGCGATTGACGATTTTATCTGCAAACATTTAGATACATAGTTGAACCTCTACGCGCAAATTAACTACCTTGGTTGGACAGTAACGCCCTCTACTTGCATCCTCACGAATCGAGCGATTATCAAACTGGAATTTTCTATAGTCCAGCGAGCTCTTCCAGGGTCCCATGGAATGAATCTTCTTCAGACATCGCAAACTGCTCACCCCATACGGTTGGCAAAATACTTTCCGGCCGTATGCAATTCTGATTTAGTCCGGAATATTCATTCAATAGAATATCCTCTTGTGTTACGTAGAATACGCGCCTCAAATAGCACATTTCGTTGCCTGGCATCAACGGCGCGTCGACGGTCAGTTTCGAATACCCCAACACCACTTGATTTGAATTTCCAGCCAATAACGGACCACGTCGACTGCGAGCATTGCGTACAACGGCCACTCGGACAAAATCACGGCCACCTATAGGCTGTAGCCACAAAATACTACGTTCGTAGGCCAACGGGTGCCTACGGTCCCAGTCCTTAAGGCTCTGGGACGTCATGATTCGCTGTAGTTCAATTCTGCCGTCACTGTGGTAAACCGTTCTTGTTTTCATAGAAGACTCCTGATAACCTTGCATATCGCAACAATTTTAAAAATATATCCATTCACTTACACTTAGATACGTCGCAGAATGCGTGCCAAATCTTCGTTTTATTTCATAATGGGGTTTGCACCTTATTTCTAAGGGTTTTGCGAAAGTTGCGGTCGAAGGATTTACATTAAACAGCTGTTGCGATATGAGACAACACTGTAGCACATTGACGCGTTTAGTTAAAAATTGACTCGGCGGCCTCATTACTAGGATACGAATCATGACCACAGATATTCAATTGATGTCCATCGTCTTGGCTGGTATTCCAAAAACCAACTATTCGCTGTATCACCGAGTCCGCTTTGTGGTCGGCGACCCCACTGCCTTCATACAACTCACTGGTACAACTGACGACCATTCAATGTTCATTTGTCGAGACATTGAAATGCAACGCGCCGCTGAGCACGCACAGGCCGATCGAGTTAGCTGCCCAGCAGATCACCCTCCGCTCGATGGTCTCTCTGGTGACCGTGAAACTGCAACTGCACAAGCTACGGCGCAGTATTTGAACGACCACAAGATCATAGAAATCATGACGGATCGTACATTGCCCTATATTTTCGCTTACCACATTGAACGAGCTGGCATCAAGATTCACTACAGTCCGGCCCTCGGTGTAATGGAACGTCGGGCCAAGGACGACCAAGAGATCGAATGGTTGCAAGCGGCACAAACTACGACAGAGTCTGCAATCAGCTTTGCTTGCGAACTGATTGCAAAGGCCGACGTCGACAAGGCCGGTAACCTTCTACATAGTGGTGAGGTACTTACGTCGGATATATTGCGGAGCCTCGTGGACATCTTCCTCCTCGAGCATGACTACGCTAACCCACGGAGCATCATTGCTTGTGGCCCCATCGGTGCTGACTGTCATAACTACGGCACAGGACCCTTACGTACCGAGCAACCAATCATTGTCGATATTTTTCCCCAAAACCGCCGCACCTTATACAACGGCGATTGCACTCGCACGGTCGTTAACGGTGGCATAGACGAGGTGATTCAGCGGATGCATACCGCGGTTTGTGAAGCAAATTCGGCCGGATGTGCCAGCGTTAGGGCAGGCGTAACCGGCGAGGAGGTACATCGCGCTACGATTCAAATCATTAAGGAAAACGGATACTCAACTGGGCTACCTGGACCGGATGAACCAACTTCATTTTGCAGTATGACGCACGGAACCGGACACGCTGTGGGTCTCGACGTGCATGAGCCACCACTACTGGATTTCGGTGGACCAGAACTTATTGTCGGTGATTGTCTAACCATTGAACCAGGATTGTATTGCCGCGCAATTGGCGGGGTACGCGTTGAAGACATGGTCGTCACAACCGCGGATGGGTGTTTGCACCTCAATTCACTACATTCAGGACTTGACTGGACATAAAGGAATCTACACCATGAATCTCGTATCATTGATCGACCACGCGATACTCCATCCAACAGCCACTGATGAGGACCTCGTGCGGCAATGCGGCGTGGCAGACGAACTCGGCGTGGCCTCAGTATGTGTAAAACCATATATGGTGGCCCGAGCGAGTGAACTCCTAGCCGCATCCAAGGTAGCGGTCGGGACGGTAATAGGTTTTCCGCAGGGGGGTAACCTAACGGAGGTCAAGGTCGCCGAGGCAACCCTCGCCTGCCTACAAGGCGCTGTGGAACTCGACATGGTGATTAATATCGCTAAAGCACTCGAGGAGGATTGGGGCTATATAACGACGGAAATAAAGGAAGTCCTTAACGTTGCGGTACAACACAATGCTATTTTAAAAGTGATCTTCGAAACCGACTACATTACATCGGAATCGGGGAAACAGAAACTCTGCGAGATTTGCTCTCAGCTCGGCGTCGGATTCGTCAAAACGTCAACTGGTTTCGGCTATACCAAGCAAGCGTCGGGAGACTACAACTATAACGGCGCAACCCTAGCTGACATAGAACTGATGTCCGAACACACTACCAACAATGTCGCCGTCAAGGCGTCTGGCGGAATTCGTGATGCTGACGAGGCCCAAGCCATGGTGAACGCCGGTGCTACACGACTCGGAACAAGCGCATCTCTGGCGATTTCCGTAGGTGAACAATCCTCCGAAGGTTATTAACCAATATGAGGGAATCCCCGCTCATCCCATGAACGCAATTGAAATAATTCGCAAGACTCGTGACCGCCATGAGCTCACGGAAACTGAGATCCATTGGTTTGTCGACCGCTTTGTACAGGGCGAAGTTGTCGAATCGCAAATGTCCGCCTGGGCAATGGCCGTTACGATCAATGGCCTCACCGACGATGAAACCTACCATCTCACCAACGCCATGTTTCAATCAGGGCGTACCCTTGGCCTGCAGTCAGATTCGCCGCTGGTTGACAAACATTCCACTGGCGGAGTTGGAGATAAGACCTCGTTAATTCTAGCGCCGCTATTGTCTTGTTTCGACGTCACTGTGCCGATGATTTCTGGCCGTGGCCTTGGTATAACCGGAGGCACACTTGATAAACTTGAAGGCATTCCTGGATTCCAGACGAGTCTTAGCGCCGCTGCAATCCAGCAAGCTTGCAGTGAAGTTGGTTGCGTCATCACCGGAGCTACGCAAGACATAGCGCCGGCGGACTCCCTGCTCTATTCGCTTCGCGATATCACTGGCACCGTAGCTTCCGTCGAATTGATTACCGCCAGCATACTCTCTAAAAAACTCGCGGAGGAATTGGCCTGCTTAGTTTTTGACGTCAAATGTGGCAGTGGTTCCTCGATGAAAACCATTGATCAAGGTCGCCAGCTTGCCCGTTCATTGATTGAAACTGGAAATCGATTTGGCGTCCGGTCAAAAGCATTACTAACTGATATGAACCAACCAATTGGAACGGTCATTGGTAACGCGGCGGAAGTAATAGAGGCGCGGGAAGCCATGAGCACGGGGAACCCGTCCGATCTAGTTACACTAACCGCTCAACTCGCTTACCACGTTCTTGCGCTGGCCAACGTCAACGCCACAATCGAAGAGATCACTGACGCGCTGACGACCGGCGCAGCACTCTCCAAATTCGAACAAATGGTGCTGATCCAAGGAGGGGACCTGAACAAAATGCCGCAACTTACTTGGACTCCCATTGCGTCTACAGTAGATGGCGTTGTCGAGAGTATTGACTGTGCCCAGTTAGGCAACCTGCTTACCACCATGGGGGGCGGGCGTATTCACAAGGACGACAGCTTGGATCATCGCTGCGCTATCAAGGTCGAAATCGCTGTTGGAGACCGTGTACAACAGGATCAACCCCTCGGGCACATTTGCCATGATCAACCCGACCGATTTACGGACGACTTCCTCTCATCGATCACATGGAGCGACACTCCAGTCGCCCCTTTGCCCTTGATACTAGAAACTATAGGCTAATGCGCTACGTACAGTCGAAAGGCCAATTTCATGCCATCTTCTAATAATTACACGGCGTTGCTAACCGCTGCCCGCGACGCGATGAACAACTCACACAGTCCATTTTCTGGTTATCGCGTGGGCGCGGCGATTATGGATAGCAGTGGGACCATTTACGTAGGATGTAATGTCGAAAACGCCGCCTACGGTAGCACGATATGCGCCGAAGCAGGCGCTGTTGCTAACGCAATCGCAGCCGGAAATCCGGAACGACTCGTAGCGATTGCGGTCGTGACCGCCACTGCGGGTACACCCTGCGGGAATTGTCGGCAAATCCTCGCAGAGGTTGCACCGGGATGCACAATTCTTTTGGCGACACCTGAGACTCTGGACACACCGCTCGAAACCAATTTATCGGCGCTTCTTCCAGACCCGTTTACAAGTCTAGGCTAACGCCAACTCGGGAGCCTCAGCAGAAACATTCGTTGCTAGCTCAAACGCATTGGCGATTTTCAACACCTCTAAATCGCGCCGATATCCGCCGATAATTTGCATGCCCACCGGTAATCCATTGGTCGTAAAACCCGCGGGAACAGAAATCGCTGGCATTCCTGTCGCGGTAACGAAATAACAGGATTGCATCCAATCGATATAGGTAGCGAACTGTGTGCCTTCAATCTCACTCACAAATTCATCTTCGACGCTAAACGCGGCAACTTGTGACACCGGCCCCACCAG
>CAWVZW010000104.1:0-11955 GCA_963934735.1 uncultured Planctomycetaceae bacterium | reverse complement strand
AAGTGTGGCAGATCCGGGAGGCCACCGTTGCGACCGGTTGATGTGGGCGCCGTTGCTGTGGTTTGTCCGTTGAGCAGACTGGCCAGTGCGGCGGTCCCGATACCGGTCGCCGCTCTACCAAAAAAATGACGTCGATTCGTAATAAGTGGTGCTGCTTGTAATGGATGGGTCATGATGTTGTGTTTTGGTTGGGAGAGGTTATTTACTGATGGCTTCGTCAAGGTTTAGCAGCATACGACAGACCATTGTCCAAGCAGCTAAAGTTGTCCTATCTAATGTGTCGTCGACGTCCGAATCACCGACCGCTAGGAGCGCATCGACGGCGTTAGTGTCGCTCGCAAAACCTGTAAGTTGCGAACGGTATACGGATTGTGTAATGGAAACTTCTTGTTTGGACGGAGTGCGTCCAGTGGCGAGACGGAATATATATCTAATCTGTTGACTCGGTTCGTTTGTATCGTACGCCATGGCTCGGCCCGCTAGGTGCCTAGCGGCTTCTACAAATTGGGGAGCATTCAGTAGAAGTAGTGATTGCAATGGGGTATTGGTACGTGATCGTTGGATCGTGCAGAATTCGCGTTCGGGAGCGTCCAGTGTCTTGAGCATTGGTGACGGCACCGTTCGTTTCCAGAAAGTGTAAAGGCTTCGTCGATACAAATCCTCACCCGTTGCCTGAGGGTATTTGCGTGAATAACCAGGACGGTTGTTTAGTTCCATCCAAATGCCAAGTGGCTGATAAGGGTAGACGCTTTTGCCGCCAATCTTGTTGGAAAGCAAGTTGCTGACTGCCAACGCATTGTCACGGATTTCCTCAGCCGACAGTCGCATGCGTGGGCCTCTTGCTAGCTGACGGTTATCAGGGTCTTGCTCATAGGCTGTTTGAGGTGCTTGCGAGGTTTGACGGTAGGTTGCCGATAAGAGGATCGTCTTGAGTGTGTGTTTGATGTCCCAGCCGTTGGCTTGGAAATCCAGCGCGAGCCAGTCGAGTAATTGTGGATGGCTTGGCAATTCCCCTTGTGTACCAAAATCCTCTAGAGTTTTTACGAGTCCTACGCCAAACAATCGTTGCCAATATCGATTGACGGCCACACGAGCGGTTAACGGGTGATCTGGATGCATTAACCACTGAGCGAATCCAAGGCGATTCGCTGCGGCATCTGTAGGTAATACTGGGAATACGTTGGGAACACCGGCGCTCACTTCGGTCGTGGGTTCGTTATACTGCCCGCGGTTGAGCACAAAGGTTTTCCGGCTAGGCGACATGTCACGCATTATCATTGTTGGTGGAAATGCAGCGTTTTTCGTGGCGACAAGTTTAGCCATTTTGGCCTGTAGTAACTTGTGCGGATTATGATTGGCGAGGAAATACTCGGTAATAGATTTCGTTTGAGCTTCGCTGCGTTGAGCCGGATCGATCTTGGCAATGGTAATAATCTCAGCGGGAATCGACTCAAATTGTATCCGTTTCGGGTCGGCCGTGGTAACCGACAATCGCAGCCTGCCTATTCCGTGGTACCCAAAAGTCGCTTCGTGCCGTAAGCGAAACTGCAGTTGGCTTGCAGGCTTGTCGCCAAATGCTTGTTTAGCGGCGAAGATGGCGGAAACAGGTTTTTTACGGGTGGGACCATCAACAGCCCAACCATTGTTGGCGGCAGTTGTACCATCGATTGCATTGTTGACGTGATAGCTGTTTTGATTGTACTGTGCTCTGGCACTTGCGAATTTGACCGCTTGCCACTGTGTTTCCGCATCTTCCTCACTCGATTTAACCCGCAGTTCAAATTCGCTTAAAACAAAATTTGAATTAGAGTATCTTCCTGGACCGCCTCCCGGTAGTGACTCGTGCGTAAGGCACTCGAGACGAATCGCCGTTATGTTTTCCAGCATAGTAGTTGCTGTAATTTCGTAAGTATCCGTGGTGGGGTTGGCTTTCGAGGCGAGAATGGAATGGTCCTCGAGAAGCGTGAGAGTGGATTCGCCCGAGGATTTGAAGGAATCTGGTTTTAGGACATTCCATTGGATTTTTTTATTGCGTAAGGTCTGGGCCCATTGTTCAAGATCGCCGGTAACATCCTGCGGTTTGGCAAGTTCAACCCGCAGTGATTCGATTTCCGTTTCCAGAGTTTGGTTTTGTTTTGCTGCAAGGGGCGAAGCAATGGTTGCTCGCGGGTCGAATCCACTGTTACCTTTTTCTGGCACTTGGTTGAAGTAAGCCAGCATTTGGTAAAACTCGGTTTGACTCAGCGGATCGTATTTGTGGTCGTGACAGCGGGCACAGCCGACGGTCATTCCCAGCCAGACTGCACCGGTGGTAACAACTCGATCCATCACATACTCTACGCGGTACTCCTCACTAATGATTCCCCCTTCGATGGTAATGCCATGATTACGATTAAATCCTGTGGCCAGTTGTTGCTGCAGAGTGCCGTCTGGGATGAGGTCGCCGGCAAGCTGTTCGATAGTGAACTGGTCAAAGGGCATGTTTGCGTTATAGGCGTGGATGACCCAATCACGCCACACCCATTGAGTTCGTTCGGTGTCGTATTGGTAGCCGTTGGTATCGGCATAGCGGGCAAGATCGAGCCAGTATCTGGCCATATGTTCGCCGTAGGCTGAGGATTCGAGGAACTGGTCGACCATGGTTTCATAGGCAGTGTCTTGTTGGTCGGTGAGAAATGCGTCGATTTGCTTAATTGTCGGTGGAAGACCTGTGAGATCAAATGCGACGCGGCGAATTAATGCTTCACGATCAGCTTGAGCGTTCGGTTTCAGATTGGATTTTTCTAAGCGCGCCAAAACAAATTTGTCGATCGAGTTGCGAGCCCATCTTTGATTATTGACGGTAGGGATTTTGACTAGGGTGGGAGTGATAAATGCCCAGTGTTGTTGATATTCGGCGCCCTGATTGATCCAACGGGTAAGGGTTTCGATTTGCTCAGCGGTCAATGCGGCGTGTCCTTCTGGCGGCATGCGCTGGGAAAGATCCGCAGAAGAGATACGTTGTATCAATGCGCTCGCATTTGCTTTGCTTGGTACGATGGGCAATGCCCCACTTGCAGTTTCACGTAATGCATCCGCGCGGACGTCGAGTCGAAGTTCGGCTTTACGAGCAGCGGCATCTGGACCATGACAGGTAAAACAGGCATGCGATAGAATAGGACGGATGTCTCGGTTGTATTGAAGGTTCTCGGGTTGTGACTCAATTGCATGAATGCTCACGCTGCCGAGCATTAAAATCGCAATTGAAGAAGCGAAGAAGTGAGTTGAATTATTCAAAGCGTTACCTGTTGCATGGCAAGGGGCCTACGGGAAGCCCAACGTGTAAAACCGTATACTATCATTGTAATTGTATTGTAGGGCTAGTTGAATCACTAATGGTGATTATGGTAGTTTCAATGGAATCTTGACTGCGACTCTTTTTTGCCGTCGAAAACATTTTTTACTATGGAAAATATATTGGAACGTTCTCAAAATCACCCACAATTTTCGCTGTCGCTTGTGTTTTTAGCAGTGTTGTTATCGAGTAACGTCGTGATCGAACAAACAGAGGTGATTGCTCAACGCCAAGAGTCGGCACCGCCTACGCTTGAGATGGATGCAGCGGGAGAATTAGTTGAATATTTGCAACGAACACTAAACGCGCGGCTTAAGCCATCGCCTAGCTTGGATATTGATGGCGATTTTGGACCTAATACTCGGCGAGCCGTTGAGCTCTTTCAAATTTCTCAGG
The DNA here is from genome assembly GCA_963934735.1 of uncultured Planctomycetaceae bacterium. GTDB lineage: Bacteria > Planctomycetota > Planctomycetia > Pirellulales > Pirellulaceae > UBA721. Next base: position 8,225 of record CAWVZW010000104.1, on the reverse strand, counting down.
ACCTAGAAGCAACTGGGCGCGTCGATGCAGCGACTTGGTTGGCACTCGGAAAGCTCATTACCCTTGATGATCCTGTTGATGATGTGCAACTGTTTAATCGGCAACGGTTACCTCGAGAACCCAATGATGCACTTGTTGGTTTGCCATTTCTGACATGCAAAGCTTGGGTTATCACGGATGCTGCCACTGGCGAGGTGTTGTGGGGTGAAAATAATAACAAAGCTATCGACATCGCCAGTACGACCAAAATCATGACGGCTTATTTAGTATTGAAGTACGCGAAAACACATCCACAAGTGTTGCAAGAAGTGATTTCATTCTCCAAGCGAGCAGATGGGACGCCTGGTAGTACTGCCGGAGTTCACGCTGGCGAGAAAATCAGTGTCGGTGAGTTGTTGTTTGGATTGATGTTACCATCGGGCAATGATGCGTCGGTCGCTTTTGCTGAGTTCTTTGGTGGACGTTTAAGTGGCAAAGAGGATTGTACCGCCGAGCAGAGCTATGACTTGTTTATTGGGTTGATGAATACGACGGCTAAACAGCTTGGCATGAACGATAGCCATTATGTCAATCCACATGGCTTAACGGCGAAGGGGCATTTGTTGTCGGCCTCTGATTTAGCGAAACTTGCTTACGCAGCATTCGATATTCCGTTGTTTCGTCAGTACGTTAATACGCGGCAACACGCGACTCAGGTCACAACTGCTGACGCACCGCGTCTGATCACGTGGAAGAACACAAATCGACTATTAGGAATCGCTGGGTATGACGGCGTCAAAACAGGCACGACGACCGCAGCCGGTGCGTGTTTGGTATCTCATGGTGTCCGCGACGGTAAGGAGTTGTTTATCGTCGTGTTAGGAGCGTCGGGGTCGAGCGCTCGTTATGCAGATTCACGAAATTTGTATCGCTGGGCGTGGAACCAATTGGCGCAAACCAAAAAGTCCCGACGTGGCCGGTGGTTGTTGAAGTAAAATATTTATTACTAGTTTGAGAGTTCGATTATGAATCAGGAAAATCAAGAAGTGGCATCAATATTTAGTGGTTGTATTCCAGCTATTATGACACCCTGCGTTAGTAGCGAGGATCGCACTCCCGATTATGCAGCCTTAGTCCAGAAGGCTCAGGAGTTAGTCGCATGTGGGATGAATGGCGTTGTTTACTGTGGATCGATGGGTGACTGGCCACTGCTGACGGACGAACAGCGGCAGCAGGGTGTGGCGAGTCTATGCGAAGCAGGTGTGCCGGTGGTCGTTGGTACAGGGGCACAGAACCCCCGCTTGGCAGCGGAACATGCCGCGCATGCGGAGAGTGTCGGCGCGGAGGGATTGATGGTGATTCCGCGAGTCCTATCACGCGGGACATCGGCTACCGCTCAGCGACATCATTTTGCAGGAATACTGGCCGCGGCACCAAATACGCCGGCTGTGATCTATAACAGTCCGTACTATGGATTCGAGACGAAGGCTGAATTGTTTTTTGATTTGCGTTCAGAGTTTTCCAATCTCGTTGGATTTAAAGAATTCGGTGGTGCTGATTCATTGACTTACGCAGCTGAGCATATTACCAGTGGTGATGCTTCCTTGGCCTTAATGGTTGGCGTCGATACACAAGTAGTACACGGGTATGTTCGTTGTGGTGCGGTCGGAGCAATTACCGGGATCGGAAATGCACTACCGCGAGAAGTATTGCGATTGATAGAACTTGCAAGTGCCGCGGCCGCCGGAGATGTGCAAGCGCGGCGTCTAGCCCAAGAATTAGAAGACGCTTTGATGGTTCTTTCGACGTTTGACGAAGGGCCAGATTTGGTGCTGTTTTACAAGTATCTGCTGGAACTTAACGGTGATGCTCAGTACGCCGTGCATTTCAACCAAAGCGACTGCTTGACGGCAAGTCAACGCGGGTTTGTGGAGGAGCAATACCAGCTGTTTAAAGACTGGTGGAGTGCGTGGGACGGGGCCAGTGACTAAACTCGCTCAACAGGCGACGGTTGTTATTTGGTCAACTTGATCACAACGGGAAGTTCTTGCGGGTTGGCGACGAAAACCATTGAAATGCTGTTTACGCAGTGGCGTGTGTCTTTGGCTGTGTACCCCTCGTTCAAAAAGACGTGTCCGAGGTGTCCTTGACAATTGCTGCAGATAATTTCGGTTCGGCTTCCGTCCACATCAGGTACTCGAGTAACTGCGTCTTTGATCTCATCATCAAAACTTGGCCATCCGCAATTGCTCTCAAACTTGTCGGATGATTCATAGAGGGCAGCATTGCAGCGACGGCAAATGTAGGTTCCGTCAGTTTTGTTGTCGGTGTATTCGCCAGTGCCCGCTCGTTCAGTTCCCTTATGGATTAAAACGTATTCTTCATCAGCGTTTAGGTCATTGTAGGATTTGGGTTGTTCGTCGGACACGGTGTTTTCCTTCGTGGCTTGGGCTGAATTGGTTTGTTGGTCAGCGGGTGTATTAGTGGTTTTACTCTGTGCCTGGCACCCAGCGAGTATCACGATGAACATACTGATCATAAGATGGATGTGGTTTGATTTCATGTGGGTGATGATATTCAGTAAAATAATGGTTGCTATTTATATGAGTATGGATTTTACGACATTTGTTGTAATAGTGCTACAATGAAAGTTACGCACCGATAATGTTCAATCAGGAGAATTTGTATGCTGAGGCGTCTGTTTTTGAAAGATGGTAGTCTGCTGTTAGTGGGATCTGCCGTTGCCTTGCAAAATCGAACAGGGATTGCAGAGATCGCTGATGCAAACGTTCGCTTTAGCATGATTACCGATTTGCATTATGCCGATAAACCACCCGCGGGATCTAGGCACTATCGCGAGACGATTGCCAAGTTGAAACAAGCGACTGCTCAATTTGAGAAAGAGAAGCCTGATTTTCTTGTTTGCTTGGGCGATTTAATTGACGCGGCTGCGGATGTCAAAACGGAGCTTGGCTATCTGACTCGCATCACCAAAGAGATGGCTAATATTAAAATTGCTAAGCATTATGTGTTGGGTAACCATTGCGTGGATACGCTGACCAAGAAGGAATTTCTCGGCGGAGTGGGGCAAGAGAAATCGTATTACTCGTTTGATAAAGGCAATATCCATTTCGTCGTTTTAGACGCGTGTTTTCGAAGTGACGGCGTGCCGTATCAGCGTAAAAATTTTGTTTGGACGGATCCGAATGTTCCTGCTGCTGAACTTCAATGGTTGAAACAGGATTTGGCAGATGCCGACAAGCCGACCGTTGTTTTCGCTCACCAACGACTCGATAACGCTGGCTCACACGGTATAAAGAATGCCGATGAAGTACGCAAGGTTCTTGAGGATTCAGGGCAAGTATTAGCGGTGTTTCAGGGGCATAGTCATCAGAACGAACATAAGGTGATTGGCGAGATACATTATTGTACGCTAGTCGCTATGGTTGAAGGTTCCTTAGAAGCGAGCAATGGCTGTAGTACAGCGTCGGTGTTCGCAGACGGGACAATACGTTTGACCGGTTTTCGTAAGCAAGCGTCCTATGCTTGGGAATAAAACCGCTCGAAAGTGAATTTAGAATATTAACCAACTTGGAAATTAGCATCTATGAAAAGTAAATTATCGATAATGTTGTGTTGTTTGAGTTGGATCGGCTTGTGTGGTTTTGTTGCATTAACAACGATTGCTCATGAGGATGAGGATGAGGATGGAGCGAAGAAGCCGGTTGCGGTAACACATCAGCAACGATATGCGGCGTCGGCGATGCCCGATAGGATTTTGCTGAGTTGGCAACACGCTCCGGCAACATCCTTTTCGGTGACGTGGCGCACGGACATGACGGTTGATGTTGGATTTGGCGAAATCGCAGTTGCTACAGACGGGCCTAAGTTTACATCGAAAAAGAAGGTAGTCGAAGCGACCCGCGTGACTTACAAACCCGAGTTTGGTGAAGTGCATCATTACACGGCGGCGTTTACGGAACTTAAGCCCGAGACACAATATGTATACCGAGTGGGCGATGGGGTGAATTGGAGCGAATGGATACAAGTGACGACTGCTGCGGACCAAGCTAAACCGTTTCGGTTTGTGTACTTTGGCGATTCGCAGAACAGTGTATGGTCCATGTGGAGCCGCGTGGTTCGGCAATCATACAAAGACGCGCCTAAATCCGCATTCTTTTTGCATGCCGGGGATTTAGTCAATAAGACCAACTCGGATGGTGAATGGGGTGAATGGTTCCAAGCGGGAGGATTTATCCATAGCAGTACACCAGTGGTTGCGTGCCCCGGAAATCACGAATACTCCTCAAAATTATCAACTCATTGGCGCCCGACGTTTGCCTTTCCGGAAAACGGTCCCAAGGAGTTAATAGAAACGGTTTACTACATTGATTATCAAGGGATGCGACTAGTGGTACTTAATAGCAACGAGGGTATGAATGAGCAGGCTGAGTGGTTGGAATCTGTGCTACAGGACAACCCGCAAAAATGGACGGTGGTATGTCATCATCATCCGATTTATTCGTCCAAAGAAGGCCGCGATAACCCGCTGTTGCGTAATACGTGGCAGCCTATTTTTGATAAGTACAAAGTTGATTTAGTATTGCAAGGGCATGACCACACATATGCTCGATCGGGGTTGATGACGTGGCAGAATGTGCCTAAAGGGGTAACCACTAGAACGGATATCGGTACAGTATATGTCGTGAGTGTTAGTGGCCCGAAAATGTATGATCTTGGAAAGCGTCCTTTCATGAAACGCGGCGCGGAGGACACCCAGTTGTTCCAAGTGATCGATGTCGACGGTGACGAGATACGCTATGAGGCGCGGACGGCTCGTGGTGTGTTGTACGACGCATTTACGTTGGAGAAGCAAGCTGCGGGCAAAGCCAACTTGTTGATTGAGCAGATTCCGGACACACCAGAGCATTTACGATCATCTAAGTAACCGAATACGGAAAAACCGGTACACCTATAAGTACCTATGTGATGGTTTGGCCTATGAAAAGGTGTTTTCCATTGCCGCTGTCTATTTCAGTTCGCCACATTTGTGCAGCGCCATGATGGGATAGAATGTGCCGCTATAGGTGATGAAATGGCGTGTGTCTTTGTTAAGGCTACGAGTCCACCACCGTCCGGATGTTCTTTGGTTGGCCTTGATCCAAGCGATGCCTTTTTGGATTTGCGGATGGTCTGCGGGGACACCAGCGTCTCGCAAAACCATGATAGCGAGACCTGTCTGATGTCCGTCACTCGGTGGATTTGTTACTTCCTTTTCTGCTTTTAGCTTCTCGGATCGACTTCCACCGCCCCAAGTGTCAGGCGTACCGAAGCTACGTAGGGCCCAACCTCCATCTTCGTTTTGGTGTCCGAGAATCATCGTAATGATTTCTTGTTGAACTGCTTTGTCGATGAGCCCGTCCATTCTGGTGTTAGCCCATAAAAGCAGTACTTTGCCATAGTCGTGCGGCGCAGGTTGAGTTTTCAAGTATTCTTTAAGCTTGGCAACTTGAGCTTGTTGATCCGCGTTCATCGTTTCGAGAAAACCTGGGGCCGTACCCAGTGCTAAGGCAGCGACTGTGGCGCCTTGGTAGCTACTGGATTCAAACGGAGGCCAGCAATCGATGTTTCCCCAACTACCGTCGGCGCTTTGGACACTAAGCATCAATTCCATTGCGGAGGTTGTTTCGGCAGTTAGTTTCCCGTTAACGTGTAAGTCCCATTCCGCCATGCCTTGTGCCATGTACGCGATTTGAGTGGGCTTAATCCCTTGTAACAGCGCTGTTGTGGGAGCACGTTTGAACTTGGTGATTTCACTGACGAGGAATTCGTGATTGGCGGCGTTGGGTTTGCCGAGAATGGGAGTGAGTGAGGGGCGTAATTGTATGTAGGTTCCGTTAGTGTGGCAGGCGACACATTTTTTCTGGGCTTGCCAAGCAGTCGTGCCTTGTTCAAGGTACTCGAGTGCTTTTTTTGTGCTGAATTGATCGATGAGAGGCTCTTCAGCTGAGGCTGCCGGGATCGCGATTCCTTCGCTGGCGTATTGTGGTTCCACTGCGTTGGCGGTGTTACACGTAAAGAGTGCGATAATGACAAGCAACATAGTATGTTTTGTGTGGTGCATAATAGTAATTCTCCTTTGGATATATTGTACCAGTTGGCTACGGCGTTGGGGATTTGCACAAAGTCTATTTTAATCTGCTGTTGTGTTTTATAGTAAACTAAATATCTATGCAATTGTTTCAGTATTTTTATGTGAGGGATTCCATGTTATTGAAGATGAGCAAAATGTTTAAAGTGTTGGCCCTTTGTTTGGCGGGAGTGTTTGTGATGGTACCAGTAGAATCAGTTTCGGGCGAAGACCCGTTAGTGTTTATTACTTCGTTTGCCAAAGGTGAAACGGGCGCGATTCATGCGATGCGGTTGGATGCCCAAGGGGTGTTGACGGAAGTGAATACGACGACGGATGTAGAGAATCCGTTTTTTATTGCATTGTCTCCTAATCGTAAGTATTTGTACTCGATTCATGCATCTCAGTTCGGTGGACCTGCGCATAGTGAAGTGGCGGCGTATTCGATTGAGGATAATGCCGGAAAATTGCGGCTGTTGAATCGTCAAACAACTTTGGGAACGACGGCGTGTTACATCGATGTTGCAGCGGGGGGCAAGTCGGTGGTGGTAGCGAATTATAGTTCGGGCAGTGTTGTTTCTTATCCAGTGCAGGGTGATGGTTCGTTGCGAGAGGCTGCGACGTTTGTGCAGCATGAGGGGATGAGTGTAAATGCAACTCGTCAGCAAGAGCCACATGCGCATTGTTTTGTGGTTAGCCCCGACAATCGTTATGTGTTCTCCGCCGATTTAGGAATTGACGAGATTATCGGATACAAGTTGACGTCGCGAACGTCGGAACTACAGTTAAACGGTGCGGCTGAGACGGCGCCAGGAGCAGGGCCTCGGCACTTGATCTTCCATCCCAATGGAAAATATGTGTATGTCATTAACGAGTTGTTAAATACGGTTTCGTTGTTTGATTACGATGCGGAAACGGGAAAGTTGTCCAAGCGTCAGACAATAGCGACCTTGCCGAGTGATTTTGAGGGTGTGAGTCATACCGCGGATTTAAAGATTACTCCGGACGGCAAATATCTATACGGCACGAACCGAGGTCATGACAGCATTGCTTGTTACCGACTGTCAGAGAACGGTAGTTTGACGTTGTTGGAGATTGTGCCGAGTTTGGGCAAGGGGCCACAGAATTTAGCGATCGCTGGCGGCGGAAAGTTGTTGATATGTGCGAATATGCCAGGCAATAATGTGGCCGTGTTCCGCATCGATGCTGCTTCGGGCAAGATTACATCAGTCGGTGCACCCTTAGAGGTCACGAGTCCCTCGTGCATCATGATCCGCTAGGTGCTCGTGAACCCTTTGGTCGGGATAAAATGTTTACGACCGTCGACGTTCGATGTTAGTTAACACTTTCAAAGACTTCGCGATCTATTTGCGTGTATTCTTTTCAATGTCCATGATGACTTGAATGAACTCAATTCCTGAAAGTTGGATGATTCTCCACAAGTACGTTGCGGCTAAGGAGATGATTAGGAACACGAAAGGAAGGAATACCAAACTGCCAGATTCTAATTTGATAGCCGAGACAAGGGACACGCTAGCAAAAATCGTTTCACCGATGATAGCGAGAATGAAAATGACATCTGTTAGGACTCTTAATATTGAGAGATACTTAGTGAGGTTTGGATATGATCTTCCACTGGTCCGAGCCGTCCTGTTCACGTTTCTACGCGGTGCTTGGATAGATACTGAGACGGGAGTTGATACTTCTCGAGGGTGTTGAGTGGGTGATGGTTGAACGGGAACAGTTACTTGGTTATTACAGCTTGAACAGGAAACGAGGGATCCGCCTCGCATATTGGTAAAGTCTAGGATTGTATTACAGTGTGGACAGGTGGCTTTCATTATCGGATGTACCTTTCGCTGTTGGGCTAGTTCATATAGTGATCTGACGTACGAGAAATTATGCCACACAAGTTATGTGCGATGCAAGTTATGTGCGATTCGTTAATTGTCGGCATGTTCATGCCCGGAAATATCGAGACGACATCCGATATTTGTTGAGCGACGGTTGTAGGCATTAAGTTTGATGAAGAGCAGAAAGCATCCTTGCATCAAATAGCACCCCTACGGCGTGCGGTATAAAAATGCGTCGGACGTCAGCAGAGAAACTAGCAGCG
>CAWVZW010000103.1:0-12040 GCA_963934735.1 uncultured Planctomycetaceae bacterium | reverse complement strand
CAAGCGTATTTAAAGAATGACAATTATGACCATCATGTTTCGCTGTTTGATGTGTGGAGAAAACCTCACGGTTGACGATGTGCAAAGTGGTGAGCAAACGGAATGTTCTAAGTGTGGTGCCGATGTCTTGGTACCAGCGGCATCTGCAAGTAGCAGTGCGCCCGTATTACGCCGTGGAGTTTCTGCGGTAGGAGTTCGTTCATCGTCCACGAAATCCGTGTTTCGCAGTAAGCGTAAAGAGCAAAATCGCGCGGAAGCAGCCGGGGAAGAATTTGATGGTCGCGATTTTGAAGGCCAGTCTCTCTGGAAAGTGCTGATTGGTATTGGCGCTAGTTTGATCGTTATGTTCGTGGTCTATGTGGGCTATTTGGCTATTCCACCAAACCGTGTGCCTGTAACCGATGCAGAAGCGACGGCGATTATGCTTGATGTTCAATCGACAAATTGGGGCACGTATCTCGGCGGCCAGTGTGATGCTATTGATAAGATGAACGATGTGATGGTGTACGTTAGAAATGAAGCGACGTATGAAGAGGTGTTCCTCGACTTACAAAGGCTCAATGACATTATCCACCTGCCAGTGGTAGCCAAGCAGGAAGATATGGAAGAGATGGAGCTCATGGTCGTCAGCAAAATGATGTCCAATCGTCAAATTGCGGGTAACCGCCACATGCGGAAGCATCTAGAGCGTTTACGTGATAGCAACCCCCAGCTAGCCCAACGTATGATCAATGACATCTCCATATTCAAAGTCGTGACGCAAGCCGGTCCATAAATTAACACTAATTGGTGGATGTTTTCTCCTATTACCGATTGGCGTTGCATATTGTAGGATGGAGCACTTACCGTTTTACTGTTTTTGTGATGAGCTCTGATTGATTATGGAAGCTGGAATTGTTGGATTACCAAACGTCGGTAAAAGTACGTTATTCAATGCATTGACGAGTTCGCAAGCCGCCGATAGCGCCAATTATCCGTTTTGTACAATTGAACCGAACGAAGGTATTGTGCCCGTGCCGGATGTACGACTCGATACGATCACCAAATATATTCCGCCGGAAAAAGTAATTCCCGCAGTGTTGAAATTGGTTGATATTGCTGGGATTGTTAAAGGTGCTAGTGAAGGTGAAGGGCTTGGTAATAAATTCCTGAGCCACATTCGCCAAGTCGACGCAATTATTCAAGTGGTCCGCTGTTTCGAAGACGAAGACGTCATCCACGTCGCTGGTAAAGTTAACCCGCTTGATGACATCGAAATCATCGAAAGTGAGTTGATGATTGCGGACATGCAGACACTTGAAAATGCCTTGAATAAAGCTGAACGGACGGCTCGCAGCGGTGACAAAGAAGCACAAGCAACGGTCTTGGCAATCAATAAATGTCTTGAACATTTGGGTAAAGACGAGCCGTTGCGGAGTTTGAATTTGCATGAGGGCGAACTTGAGTTGATTCATAGTTACGGGCTGCTAACCGCCAAGCCGGTCCTGTATGTCGCCAATGTTGATGAGGATGATTTGGGTGGCGAAGGTCCACTGGTACAGCAAGTACGTGATTACGCTAAAACCGTGAATGCTGGGATTGTTCACGTTTGTGCTCGTATCGAAGCAGAAGTCGCTGAGCTGGATGAACAAGATCGCACAGAGATGCTTGAATCGATAGGACTTACTGAACCGTCGTTGTCAGTTCTGGCGCGTGAAGCGTATCAAACTCTCGGATTGCAGAGTTACTTTACGGCAGGTGAAAAAGAAGTTCGCGCTTGGACAATTCCAGTGGGCGCGACCGGACCCCAAGCCGCTGGCGTTATTCATACTGATTTCGAGAGAGGTTTTATCCGCGTCGAAGTTTATTCAGTAGGTGATTTGGTAGAGTATGAAAGTGAAAAGGAACTTCGCGCAGCAGGAAAACTGCGAGTTGAAGGTAAATCCTATGTCGTGCAAGACGGTGATATTTGTCATTTCTTGTTTAATGTCTAAGGAACAGCCGATCGTTGTTTAGCTGTTTTTGTAAGCCATCAAGTATTTAGTGATTGACATGAAATATTGGCCAGCCATTATTATTCTCGCGCTTATTTGGACCGCAGTGTTGTGGGTGTTTCTCAGTGTTGAGCCCCTAGCGGCAACGGGTCGCCCGCACTCGGACGCAACGATTGCCACGCCAGAAGGTTCTACGAGTGTGGCTATGATGCAAGGAGGCGACGGAGCCCTCCGGCATGAACATATAGTCGTTCCCGGTTTGTTACTTGGGTGCAGCAGTATCCTAATGTTTTGCATGCTGTTGTTTTGGGTTTGCCGTTCGAAACATGCCGACCTAGACAAAGCCGGATATTTTTGGAATTTGATGGTGATGGTCCTGCTGGTATTACTTGGTGCATTCATTTTGTTGTGCACGACTTACCAAATGTCATGGCTGGAACCCACGGAACCAGATTATTTGGGACCCTTTCCAATTGCCACAAGTCTGATGTTTCTGGGTATATACGGTGTGCCGCTGGGGTTCGTCGTAATATACGTCCTTTTTTACGAAGATAGAATCTTGCCCCAGGCAGCACTCAAAGAATTTCGTGAAATAGTTCAATCAGCGAAATCGGATGATGCAGCCGCGCAGGAGGCGAGCTGATGGAAGAATACCGCTCGGGCATCATCTTTGGGTTTATCGTGGTGTACATGCTGGTTTGCATTGCGGTGGGACTGTGGGCCATGCGCAGGACTAATAGCACCAAAGATTTCTTTATGGCCGGTCGCCATCTCGGGATGATTGTGACAAGTGTTGCCGTGTTTTCGAGCACGATGAGTGGCTTTGGTTTTGTGGGTGGACCGGGATTGGTTTATCTCGCTGGGACCAGTTCATTTTGGATGGTGGTCAACGTATCGATCGGTATGTGCATCATGTTTTTTCTGCTCGGCAAGCGGTTGCGATTATTTGCCGAGTTAAGAGATCCGGTTTCGTTGCCCGATGCAGTGTCCGCTAGATACAACTCGCGGTTCACGGGCGGTTTAACGGCGGTGGCTATCCTACTTGGAGTGATCACGTACTTGGGCGTACAAATCAAAGCGATGTCTGTCGTGTTGTTTCAAATATTGCAGGACATTGCTTGGGCCACGACACCAATTGAGTGGTGTTATGTCATCAGTTGTGCCGTGTTAGTGTTCTATTGTGTGACGGGCGGGATCATCGCATCCGTGTATACCGACTTGATCCAAGGCGTGATCATGGTAATCGCTGCGGTTTTAGTGTTGCTTACGACAATAGCGACGGTCGACGGTGGGTTACTGGGAATGGCGGAAGTTATCACGCAAGACGACCCGGAAGCTATGCAACCTTGGGGAACGTTTGGCATGATTTCCTGTTTATCATTCTATTTCATTATGACCCTTGGCTTGTGTGGGCAACCCCACGTGATCACTAAACTAATGATGACTAAAAACATATCAGATTCTCGTCACATGTTGCCAGTGTCCGTGGTCGGTTATAGTTTGGCAGCATTGTTGTGGATTTCGATCGGGCTTTGCATGCGTGCGGTCGTATTAAATGCAACACATGGTACACCCTTGCTGAACGGCGACCAAGCGGCATCTGAATTCCTGACATCTTATGCCCATCCGGTCTTAGCAGGCGTCGTCTTTGCCGGTCTTTTTGCCGCGATCATGTCAACTGCCGACAGTTTTTTAAATATCGGATCCGCGGCGCTCGTCCACGATTTACCACAAGCATTTGGCATGAAGCCATTCCAGCATGAACTGCGGTGGGCAAGAATTGCTACGGTTGCAATTGCAGTGGGCGCTGGATTGTTGGCTTATTACGCGGGTGAAATGGTCGCGATATTAGGCGTGATGGGTTGGTCAATTTTCGCGATTGCTATCGTGCCGATCGTGGCGATTGGATTCAACTGGAAGCGTGCGAATCGGATTGCAGTAAACACTTCGGTCATTTCGGGATTGGTGTGTTATGCCGGTTTATATTTGACCGACACCCGTTTGCCATATGACTTTCACCAAGGTGCATTTTCGATGCTCATCACCCTGACTATTTTGTTCATGGTAGCTCTCGTTACGCCGGCAAATCGCTTGGACAAAGATATCGATGCAATTATGGACTTGTAGCATGATGTGGCGGGGAATGGAGCCTCGAGCCCTTCCGCCAGAAAAGCATCAAGGTGACAACTGTAAAGCAGCATCTTGCTATTAAAAAGCAATCGAGTCCAAGACGAGTTCCCCGTCGATGGCCAAGGCAGAATGTATGGTCGTGGGTGAGGAAATGAGAATGGTTGTTTGCGTGAGGTTGTCGAGGATGTTGCACGTTGCTTCTATCCCATCGTCATCGAGGTCGGCGAATGGTTCGTCGAGTAATAGCAACTTGGGCTGTCGCACCAGAGATCTTGCTAATGCTACTCGGCGTTGTTCACCACCGGAAAGTTGCTGGCACGAACGGTTTGAGAGATGTTGGATCTTAAAACTTTCAAGCATGTGTTGTACTAATGTATCGCGGTCACCGGTTGCCATCGATCGAATACCGTAAAGTATATTTTCGCTGACCGTCCCTTTAAACAAATAGGGATGTTGATGAACAAAGCCGATTTGATTCTGAGGCAAGGAGCAATGCACGGTCCCTTTGAAATCGCGTTCTAAGCCGGCAATAATTCTGAGCAGAGTCGTTTTGCCGCTGCCATTGGTGCCAACGATACCAACTTTGTGGTTGGCTTGAATTTCAAGTGTCGGGACTTGGCAGATAGGTTTATTGCCGCGTATCATCTGCAAATCTGTGATTTGAATTATCGAGCTCATACTTTTTTCTCCTGCGATCGTGGAGTACTCAGCAGAGAAATTAGCGTCGTCATGACGATCGCCATCAGCAATAGTACAAGACTCATAGCTACAGCGCGGGATAAGTTGCCACGAGCGGTTTCGAGAGTCGTCGCAGTCGCTAGCGTACGCGTTATGGATTTGATGTTTCCGCCAATCATCATTGCGATACCGAGTTCTGTAAAGCAGCGAGCGAAAGCGGTCAGCAACGCCAGTGTGATCGCTAGTCGAGCTTCGTCCAGGTACGTTTTTAATCGTTGCCACGGAGACGCGCCCAGCATGACTGCTGTTTCATGTACGCGGGGATCAAGATTAGCAATCGCAGCGTGAGTCAAACTGACGATAATGGGTAGCGCCAATGCAAACTCGCCTAACACGATCCCCACGGGCGTGTACAACAGTTCAAGCATGCCTAATGGTCCTTGGCGAGAGAGCAGGGCATAACCGACAAGTCCAATCAGAACGGTCGGGATGCCCATGCCTGCTCGAAAGAGGATGATTAATAAAGTTCGGCCGCGAAAATTTGCTCGCGCCAGCAAAGAACCAATCGCAATTCCGACCACGGCCGCCAACGCTACGGCGGTGGTTGAAATCCAGATGCTACGCCACGCTGCGTCCAACACCTGCGGGTCACCAGCAAGGATCAACTTGAGCGCTTCGACGATACCGTTCCAGATGAATTCCATAAAATAAGTGAAGTGTTAGAGGTGTTGGAATTTGATCGCGGGTTAGTTTACTTGGTGAGTGGCGTGAATAAAGTTTGGTTTTGAATTTTATATTCCGAAATAGTGTTTTGGGCAGTGGTCGTGACGAGAAACTCAGCTAATTGAGTTGCTTGCCTTTGATTTATCATATCGTTTTTTGTGGGCGTTACGGTAATGACGCTATATCGGTTCTTTAAGGCAGGGTTTGGCGATATAAGTGGTATTAACGTAAGTCGTTCGTTGAAACGCAGGTAGGTTGCGCGATCAGTTAGCACGTACGCTTGCTTTTCCTCGGCGATCAAAAGCGTGTTGGCCATGCCTTGCCCGGTTTCAAGATATTTCAAAGTCGGAGGTTTCGATCCCATCGCTTTCCAAAGGCCGAGTTCTTTTTTGTGCGTCCCGCTATCGTCTCCGCGAGAGGCGAACCAATATCGGTTGGCGATGAGTCGCAGCGCTGCGGTTGGAGGTTTATCTTTAATTTTGGCTGGATCATTCGCTGGGCCTAGCAGCACGAAATAGTTTTCCATGAACGGTTGATGAGTTACACCATGGCCATCGCGCATGAAAGCGTGCTCTGCTGCAGGGGCGTGTACAATAAGAACATCGACTTCACCACGTTGGCCCAGTTTAAGAGCAGCTCCGGTTCCCACGGCGATGACCGTCACTTGGCAATTATATTTCGCTTGGAATTTAGGGATGAGTTCATCGAGGAGCCCAGAATCTCGTGTGCTAGTTGTGGTTGCTAACCGCAGTTGATGCGAGCTACCTGTAGCGGGTTGTCCGGTGCCAGTGGTTTGTTGGAAACATCCGCCGGAGCACAAGGAAAACACGGCAAGCAGGAGGCAAGATGAAAAGCGCACAGGTTGTACTCGAGAAGAGGAAGTTTGTCGCAACTATTTCTAATTTATCAAAACGGGCTATGTTGCGTAAGGTAATGGCCTATGAGTACTACTCGTTCATTGCATACAAAATTCGCTAAAATAGTTTAGAATGAAGCTATCACTGCCACCCCAACCAACAGTTCCTGAAATAATTCTGACATCCATAATAAGGCACCTTTTGCATGGCGATTGCACCGACTCCTGAAACAACGACTGACACCCGACTTACCGATGAATATATCGCTCAGCTTCGAGCAGATTTCAATAGCCATCCCACCGCCCAACTTATGCAGAATGCTGTTACCAGCAATAGCATCGATCTTGTATCGCGCAACCATAGTGTTGTCGCTACAACTGACCATTCATTCTCTAACCTTTTAGATAGCTGGAAGGTTACCAACCAAAAGCAGAGCGGGCGATGTTGGCTATTTGCAGGATTGAATCTGTTTCGCCCAGCAGCGATGACGGCTTTGAATCTAAAGGCATTTGAGTTCAGTCAAAATTACACCTTGTTTTGGGATAAGTTTGAACGCGCCAATTATTTTTTGGAAGCGATGATTGAAACCGCTGATCGCGAGATTGACGACCGTACCGTTGCGTTTCTATTGGAACGCCCGCTTGATGACGGCGGTCAATGGAACATGTTCGTCAATATTATTCGTAAGTATGGAATCGTACCGAAGTACGCGATGCCGGAAACGCAAAGTTCAAGTGCGACGCGGAAAATGAACGAACAGTTGCTCGCTCGTTTGCGCAAAGGAGCATTGGAAGTGCGCAGTTGTCTGGCAGGGGACAATGTGAGCGAACAAGTGCAAGCGACTAAGAAAAATATTCTCGAAGAAGTTTACCGGATGTTGAGCATTCACCTCGGAACTCCACCAACGAAATTTGATTGGCAATGGAATGATAAGGACAAAGTGTTTCATAATGACGGTGAAATGACACCGCTTGAATTTGCAAATCGGTATTTCCAAACTGATCCACAGGATTATGTTTGCCTGGTCAACGACCCACGTAAAACCAGTTCTTACAACAATACCTATACGGTCGAATTCTTAGGGAACGTCGTGGGGGGCGATATTGTTAAGTACTTGAATGTCGACGTACAAACGATGAAGCAACTAACGATGGCGACCTTACTTGACGGGGAACCGGTATGGATGGGTTGCGATGTCGGGAAAATGATGGACCGTAACGAAGGCGTCTGGGATGTTGATCTGTTTAAGTACGAAGATGTGTACGATGCCAAATTGACGTTAACTAAAGCGGAACGATTGGAATACCACGAAACCCTAATGACTCACGCCATGTTGTTTACAGGCGTCGATGTAATCGATGATGAAAATGGTCAGCGGGCGCGGCGTTGGCGAGTTGAAAATAGTTGGGGCGACGAGAATGGCAAGAAGGGATTTTACACAATGAATGATTCGTGGTTCGATGAGTTTATGTTTGAAGTTGCGATTCATAAGAAATACCTATCTGAAGAACTGTTGGAAGCTTGGGACCTTGAACCAGCACCATTGCGCCCCTGGGACCCAATGGGCGCTTTAGCACGCAGGTCTTAATGACCAAAATAATTTGATAGTTCGTATAATTCGATCGTGGTGTAAGAGTTTTGAGATACAGTAATACCCGTGGGCGACGTCTTGGCCTGTTGCTTGTTGCAAGCGTGCTTCTTGGCGACGTGGCAACCGGCAGGGTAATCGCCGAGACACCGGATGCCAGTGGCGTTCCTCGGCAAGCGATTAATACGCAGGACTCTAAGGATACGCCCCCCACGCCGTTAGAATCATTGGCGGCCTTGAAAGTTCCCGCTGGGTTTGATGTTTCTCTGTTTGCCGGCGAACCCGATGTGCACCAGCCATTGGCATTTACATTTGACGATCGTGGTCGGTTGTGGGTCATTGAAAACTACTCCTATCCTGAATGGAACGCTGAAGCTTACGATAGGATTGTCATTTTTGAAGACACCGATCAAGATGGGCAATTTGATAAAAAGAAAGTGTTTCTTGATGATGGCCATCAACTGACCGGAATTGAAATCGGCTTTGGCGGAGTTTGGTGTACTGCCGCTCCCTATCTTATCTTTATTCCCGACGGAGATCGCGATGATCAACCGGATGGTCCTCCGCAGATATTGTTGGACGGATTTAATCTGCGGGAAATCGGCCATAACGTAGTCAATGGTTTGCGGTGGGGACCCGATGGTTGGCTCTATGGACGCCACGGCATCAAAGCGACAAGTTACGTGGGAGCTCCTGGAACTAGCGACAAACAACGTACCACGTTGAACTGTAGTATTTGGCGGTTTCATCCCGTGCGAAAAGTATTTGAAGTTGTTTCGCATGGGACGACAAATCCGTGGGGATTTGATTATGACGACTATGGTGAGATGTTTTTTACCAATAACGTAATTGGGCATCTATGGCATTTGCTACCCGGTGCACGGTATGAACGGATGTTCGGGTCGCATTTGAACCCCAATACGTTTGTGTCGATGACGTCTGTGTCGGACCACCTGCATTTTGCAGGAGGATTGTGGTCCGAGAGTCGTAAGGAAATTGGCAAGCCAAACCTGCACGATGAATATGGAGGCGGGCACAGTCATTGCGGTGGAATGATCTATCTAGGTGATAACTGGCCCGAACAATATCGTGGGAAAATGTTTATGTGCAATACGCATGGTAAACGAGTCAATATGGACGCGTTACGACGCGACGGTAGCAGTTACACTGCAGAGCATGGCCAAGATTTCTTGTTCGCTAATAGTGATTGGTTTAGAGGGGTCGAGCTGAAATACGGCCCAGATGGTGGCGTGTTCTTGACGGACTGGACAGACCTCGGTGAGTGTCATGACCGTGATGGAATCCACCGGCGGTCTGGGCGGATTTATAAGATTACGTATGGAAAGCCAAGTCGTTTGGCAGCTTTCGATTTGCAAGAATTAACCACTGCCGAATTGATTGATTTACAGAACCATAAGAATGATTGGTTTGTTCGTCATGCTCGACGTATTTTGCAAGAACGCGCGGTTGCTGAAGGTGATCTAACGACGGCAGTGAAATTGTTAGAGAATAAATTCCGCGAGTCGGTTGATACGACTCGAAAGCTACGCTTTTTGTGGTGTTTGCACGCCATAGGGCAATCTGGGGCAGTGCTTGAGGATTTGTTGACTGACTCCAGTGAGCATCTGCGTGTGTGGGGAGTGCGGTTGTTGTTTGAAAATGATTTGCCTAAAAAAGATATTGCGACAGAGTTGGCGGACCTCGCACTGCGGGAAACCTCCGGTCTGGTACGATTGCACATCGCCGCGGGCATGGCTAAGGTTCCAAATGCCCTGCGATGGACTGTCGCCGCGGCATTAGTCGAGAAAATACCCGTCGCTGATGACGAACGGTTACTGGCGATGATTTGGTATGCGATGGAACCGGTAGTGTTGCCAGACGCCGGTAAAGCGTTACAGTTTTCGATGTTGTCAGATGCGGCTTTGTTGCAAGAATTTGTTGCGCGGCGGATTACGGTAAGTGCGGTGAGTTACGCTGGTGATTTTGAAAAACTGATAGCGATCATGGTGCGGCAGCAAGAGACGCTCAATCAAACGCAGTCGCAAGAAGTTTTGCCAATGTTGGTTGGCCTTGGTGTAGGTGTGCGTGGTCAACGGCAAATGGATATGCCAAAATCGTGGCGATCTTTTGCGGACTTGGTTAGAGCCTCTGACAACGAAAAGGGACGACAGTTGGTGCAACAAGTTGGCGCGGTGTTTGGAGACGGCGTGGCGCTGGCACAACTTGTTAGCGTTGCTAGAAATAAGGACTTGGCTGCAGAGGTACGAAGCACGGCAGTTAACTCTTTGGTGTCCGCAGCGGGCGGCGGAGTCGGAATTGAATTGAAAATCCCGGAGTTGCTACAGGGGATGATCGGTGACCGCGCAGTGCAGATGGCAGCGATTCGTGGTTTGAGGCGTTTCGACCATGTGCAAACCCCCAAATTGTTGCTGGGCAAATATGCATCGCTAGACAAACCTCTAAAAAATGCTGTTATCGACACACTTGGCTCACGAGAGGATTATGCATACGAGTTGTTAGCTGCACTTGAAGCCGGACGTGTGCCGCGGGAACATGTTACGCCGCAACAAGCACGGCAGATTTCGAATATCAATAGTGCTGAGTTAACAGATAAGTTGTCCCAACTGTGGGGAGCGGTTCAAATTAGTAGTGAAGAACAGTTAATAAATATTACACGGATCAAGGCACTGCTCGCAACTGAGGGTGATGTGCGTGCAGACTTGAGCCAAGGAAGAGCCATTTACAAAAAACGGTGTGCTAGCTGCCATAAGTTATTCGGCGACGGGGAAAAGATCGGACCTGATTTAACAGGTTCTGGACGAGCGAATATCGATTATGCTTTGCAGAACATTGTGACACCCAGTGCCGTTGTTGCTGCAGGGTTTCAGGTCAGTGTGATTGCGACTGTTGCTGGACGTATAGTGACCGGCGTTGTTACTATGGAGTCTGAACAAGTCTTGTTGGTTCAAACGGACAAAGAACAAATACGACTACCGGTATCTGAGGTTGATGTGATTCGTAAGTCGAATCAATCTTTGATGCCCGAGAACTTGCTCAAGGACTTAACTGATGTGCAGATCAGGAATTTGATTGCCTATCTTGCGAGCCCAGTACAGGTGCCAATAAGTGGTACAGATGATACAACGGATGTTAGAAAATAGCAGACGAATATAATGTAAATGAGACTTGGAAACGGAGTTTATGATGAAGTTAATTGGAACTGTAGTAACGATTGGGATTATAGGTTGTTTATTTTGTAACGCCGCGTGGGGCGAAACGACGAAGTCTGCAAATAGCCCCAATATCGTTTTCATTATGGCCGATGACCTCGGCTCGGGGGATTTGGGGTGCTATAACTCCGACAGCAAGATCCCCACGCCTCATATGGACGCGATCGCCAAAGGGGGAATGCGATTTACCGATGCCCATTCACCCTCAGCCGTCTGCTCCCCGACTCGCTATGGAGTGTTGACGGGTCGTTATGCATGGCGCGGCAGACTCAAGAGTGGAGTTGGGTGGGGATATAGTCGATTGCTTATCGACCCGGAACGTGAGACCGTGGCGAGTTTATTGAAAGCTCAAGGCTACAACACTGCGTGTGTGGGCAAGTGGCATTTGGGGTTCCAGCGACCGGATCTTACCGCCAAGGACTATCCAGCAGCGAACCTTGTGGTACCCAAAGAACATCCGCACGCGGTCGATTATTTTAAACCGCTGGCTCCTGGGCCTAATGCGTTGGGCTTTGATTATTTCTATGGTATCCCGGCATCGCTTGATATGAATCCGTACGTCTTTGTGGAGAACGAAAAACCGATAACCCTGCCAACGGGTATGGTCAAGAAATCCGCGCATCGGCGGCAAAACGGTGGCGGCATGTGGCGCGGCGGGGATGCTGCTCCAGATTTCAAGCACATCGACGTATTGCCGTTTGTGACACAAAAAGCGGTGTCTTGGATCGATGAGCAGGATGGAAAGAAACCATTCTTTCTCTATTTCCCACTGTCTGCTCCGCATACTCCGTGGATGCCAACGGCAGATTTCAAAGGAAAAGCGAAAGCAGGTTACTACGGTGATTTTGTGAACCAATGTGA
>CAWVZW010000102.1:0-12261 GCA_963934735.1 uncultured Planctomycetaceae bacterium | reverse complement strand
TCCGTCGACGATTTTTGTTCGAGCGGCAACGACAGCGCCTGCTTGTTGACGCTGTAGCATTGCTGAGGCAATTTCTGGGGCGTAGGCTAAGTGGCTAATTCGAGCTTCTAGTATTTCGATGCCCGCTTTGTCGAGGCGTTCTTGAATGTCTTGCTGCAACTGAATACATACTTCCGTAATACTTCCGCGAAGTGACAGTTCATGATCTTCACTATCATAGGGGTGCCGACTTGCGAGATTCCGCAATGCTGCTTCACTTTGGACTGAAATGTAATCTTCATAGTCGTTGACCTCAAACAGAGCTTCCGCCGTATTGACGACTTTCCAAACGACGACTGCTGAGATTTCAATCGGGTTACCATCACGATCATTAACCTTAGAGGGCTTACCTGAAGAGCGTGATTTCTTGCGGATAACTTGTCCCGTGCTGGGATTCTTTTCTTCAGGCCGAACGAGCGACCCAGTTTCAAAGTTACGAATTCTGAGAGAGAGTTTTTTCTTTGAGAAAAATGGATTAACCCAAAAGAATCCGGACTCGCGGGCTGTGCCTTTATATTCACCAAATAGCAGTAATACTCGTGAATCGTTAGGAGCAATAGCCATAAATCCGAAAAAGCTGATTAGCCCACAAATGAACATTGCGATAGCAGAAATCCATGGAATGAAACTTTGCAAATGCGCCAGCGTTATCACGAATAACGCGATACCACCAAAAAACAAGCCTAAGGCGATGGGCAGTATTAACCAGCCAGTTAATGGTTTATACCCTTTTTCACCAATGATATTAGTAGTCGTGCTTGATTGTGACATGGACTTTACCTTTACAGAAAACAGACTCCAATGACATACTATCAATATGATATCACATTGATATCAAACTGTCAATCAAATTTTAGTTGTTTATGCTTAGCGAAGCAGGTATTATGCAGTAGTTATAGGAGGGAAAGTAAGTAAAACACTTCGTAGAAGGTGTTTTCTCTCTTGGTCTCATGTAGGCAATATTCGGGCAATAAATTTATTGAACGATACGACCATTGAACTACGAGACGACGACCGGCCCGACGATGTCCGCGGTAGGAGGATATGGATGAACAGGGAGAATTAGATGAAAGTAATGGTGACTGGCGCGACGGGTTTTGTGGGTAACAATGTGACCCGTGCGTTGCTTGACCAAGGTTGCGATGTGCGAGTGTTAGTTCGTAACTCTGAGGATAAATCGTTGGTTGGTTTGGATGTGACTCCAATTACCGGTGACCTCCGAGATGCGGCCATATTGCTGGACGCTTGTGACGGCGTTGATCGCGTGATACATGTTGCTGCCAAGGTGCACATCGGGTGGTCGCAATTGGCCGAACATCGGGAAATAAATGTCCAGGGCACAAGAAACGTTGCGACCGCCGCACTTGCGCATGCTGCGCGGATGGTTTATGTTTCCAGCACAGATGCGTTGGGAATCGGAACTGCCGATAGACCTGCTGACGAAGAATCACCGCGGACGGGAAAAACTCCTTGTTCCTATGTCATCAGCAAAACAGAATCGGAAGTTGCTTTACGCGAAGTGATCGCGGATGGGCTCCAGGCAACAATCGTCAATCCAGGCTTCATGCTGGGACCATGGGACTGGAAACCATCTTCAGGACGTATGCTGTTAGAGGTCGCTGCACGGCACCCGTCGCTAGCACCTACCGGAGGCATGACACTATGTCATATTGCTGATGTGACCCAAGGTATTCTCGCAGCCATGGAAAAGGGCGCGGTCGGTCGAAACTATATACTCGGCGGACATACAATTTCCTACTTTGATGCCTGGTGTTTGTTCGCGGAAGTCAGTGGTGGGAAACCGCCTAAAAAATTGATGGGGCCAGTGATTCAAGCGATTGCTGGTGGGGTTGGTGATTTGTGGGCTAAAATTACTCGCCGAGAATCGGACATCAATTCCGCGGCAATCAAAATGTCCAGTTTGTTTCATTATTACCGTAGCGATCGAGCGGCAGCCGAACTCGATTATACGATTAGCCCTTTGCGTAGTAGTGTCGAAGATGCGTGGAGTTGGTTTACGGAAAATGGATATACGAAATAAAATGTCAAATGTAACCAAACCAAGTCGATTCGCACTTGCCGCGCTGATAATCACAATCGTCTGTAGTAGTTGGTATATCGTGACTCGCCAAGATAATACGGTATCACTTGCCGATGATTTCTGGACGGTGCACCACGATGATGCCACGCCTAAAGTTCGAACGGCCGCCGTGCTGCGGTTGCTCGCCGCAGGAAATGAACAATGGGAAGGGGCAATTCTACGGGGCGTTGATTTGTCCCACCAAAAACTCGTTGACGTTAATATACAAAATGCGCAAATGAATCAAGTAATTCTTGCTGGCGCAGCGCTGCAGGGTGCTGATCTGCGGGGGACTGCTCTCGATGCGTCTGACTTGACGGATGTTGATTTCTCCGACGCTAAGCTCGATGAGACTTCCTTTTTGCGATCTACGCTCGATGGCACAAATTTTACTTCAGCAGGGTTGAGAAAATCTGCACTAGAACAAGTATTCGCTACGGAAGCTATTTTCCAAGCCGCAGACTTATCGGAATCCTACTGCTTAATGGCAGATTTTACCGGTTCAAATTTCCAAGACGCTAATTTTACGAACTCGCACCTAGAAGCCGCTATCTTTATTAATTGTGAATTAAGCGGCACTCGGTTTGATGGCGCGATCTTGCTGGATTCCGATTTCACAAATTCAAATTGGTGGCGAGCGACAGGATTGAACATTGACTTGATCGAAGATTTCAAATTTCACTACTCGCCCACGTCCCCCACGTTACAAGAAGATTACTTACAATGGTTAAGTGAATCAGAACGTCCGTGAAGTTTTACGTGGCTTTTTGACTTCACTCATTGTTCCACCGGCACACCCGTTTTTTGATAAGGCAACGCTGCACGCTATGAAACAAACACTTTTAATTTGCGCCCTACTCGTTGGTTTTTCTCTTCCCTTGTACGCCGATGGTGAAGGCGATAACGATCCCACTAAGGTGCGGCAAGTTCCGCGTCAGGGAGTGGAAGTATCTGTAGAGGACACTAAACGGATGCGGATAGAGCTAGAGAAACTATCCGTCCAACTCCAAGCGTTGCACGTCAGTTCGCAGTCCATAGCCTCGGAGTTAATACCCGACGTAGAAATTTATTACCGCGGTGTACAAGATAATTTAAATCATCGTGAGTTTTTCAATAAGGGAGATATTCAAAAGGCGTTTAAATTGTTGACTGTTGGACAGCAGCGTGCCACGGATTTGTTAAACGGCAACGCTCCCTGGCTTAGCGAAACCGGCTTGGTCGTGCGAGGTTATCGATCTCGTCTTGATGGATCGGCTCAGCCATATGGTCTCGTAATTCCAGCAAATTATTCTGCCGAATTGCAGCGTCCATCGCGGCTTGACATCTGGTTTCACGGTCGAGGTGAGACACTGAGTGAAACAACTTTTATGGATCAACGCACAAAAACAATAGGTTACTACAGTCCAGCAAACACGATCGTGCTACATCCCTATGGTCGTTATAGCAACGCTTTTAAGTTTGCCGGAGAAGTCGATGTGCTCGAAGCATTGGAACACGCTAAAAGCCAATACCACGTTGATAACGACCGTATCAGTGTACGGGGCTTTTCAATGGGTGGGGCAGCTTGTTGGCAATTTGCGGTGTTGTATTCAGATCGCTGGTTCGCCGCAAATCCAGGCGCTGGGTTTTCAGAGACTCCGGAGTTCCTCAAGTTCTTCCAAAAAGAAAAATTAAAACCGTATTGGTGGGAAGAAAAACTATGGCGGTGGTACGACGCGGATGACAGTGCGATCAATTTATTTCACGCCCCGACGGTTGCCTACAGTGGTGAAAAAGATATTCAGAAACAGGCAGCCGATGTGATGGAATTGGCGTTGGCTAAAGAAGGAATCTCTATGGTGCATATTATTGGGCCGGATTCAGGTCACCGTATCCACGTGGATTCACAAAAGTTGATCGAACAAAGAATGGCAAGCCTTGCCAAAACTGGGAATGAGATTGTCCCTAAGACCGTTCATAAGGTTACCTATTCACTGAAATATAATCGCCAGTATTGGATCACGATCGATGCCATGATTGAGCATTGGGAGGCGGCCCGAATTGATGCAAAGATTTTGGGACCAAGCAGCTTGGAAATAACATCTTCAGGAACGACTGGTTTAAGTTTCCAGATGGATCCGGGTTTGTGTCCGTTTGACATAACGCGTCCTGTTCAACTTACGATCAACGGGGAACAAGTTAGGCTTCCTAGCCCAAAATCGGATCGTTCTTGGACAGCCAGTGTGCATCTGGCCGGATCAACATGGGTAGCTGGTAAACCAGTTGTGGCTGGGTTAATCAAAAAACACGGACTACAAGGCCCGATTGATGATGCGTTTATGGATAGTTTTCTGATGGTGACGCCGACTGCAGATGCAATGACCCCAGCGATCGGTGATTGGGTCGCTCGAGAACAACAACATGCAATTGATCATTGGCGGCAACATTTTCGGGGGCATGCTCGAGTCAAAAAAGATACGGACGTGACGCCGCAGGATATCGCGAACCACAATCTTATTTTGTGGGGTGATTTTTCGTCAAATCAACTGCTGAATCGAATCCGCGAAGACCTACCGTTAAAATGGACGAGCGATCAAGTACAGATTGGAAGCAAATCGTTTCCTAGCGCAAGTCATGTGCCGATTTTGATTTACCCAAACCCATTGAATTCCAAAAAATATATCGTGATCAATAGCGGATTTACTTATCGCGAATATGCATATCTGAACAACGCACGACAAGTTCCAATGCTTCCTGACTGGGCTATTGTCGATGTTGTTACTGCGCCTGAGGCGAATGAGTCAATTTATCGTTTCCCAGGTATTCCCGTCGATGCAAACTTCTTTGATGAAGCGTGGCAGGTGAAATAAGAGGCCTCTTTAGTAGCTGAGAAACCCAACCGCTTGATTGGTGTCTGGCTTTTCGATGGGGTCACGGTATGTGTCTAACCACGACAATATAAAATTGGCATGGTAATCGTCGCCATGATGACGTCGCTGCAGTCCCATTTCCACTATGGCAGCGTAGGCGGTCGGATATTGGTTGAGTGCTTTCGTTAGTTCAATCGTCACACGATCTAGTTCGTTAAAGCCCAATAAACGATCGGCTTTGGCAAGCCGACCGCGCAAATCAAAGGGCGCCAGTTCTTTTTGGTGTCGGTCCCGGCGGGCCCAATTTTCAAGCCATTGCACTCGACGTAAACCGTTGGAAAAATAAGATGGCGGTTGTTCTTGTAAATGCGTTTGGTACATGTGCGTGTAGTCTGGAGTTGAAAAATCGTGTTGCTGCGTCACTAATTTGGATTTTATGAGTTGCTTGACAATCGTCGTAGCGATGAGCTGGTGTCCGGCAATCGAAGGATGCACGTGATCGATGTACATTTCATAACCAGGAATTTGCTGGGCACTCGCCTGCTCTAAGGTTTCCCGCACATCTACCAAGGGTACATCAAAACGATCCGCTAATTCTCGGATAATGTGGTCCATCTGTTCGGTTAATCGTAAGGGACAAATGTCATGGTCCTTGGCAAGCAAATAATGTTCACGAGCAGGCTGCATTTGTCCCAATTGTTCAAAACAGCGAGCCATGCGGTAGTGTAAGAGTGCATGGTCGTCAGTGATGGTAGAACATTGTTGAAATAGTTCTAGGGCGGTCGCTGGGTCGTCGCGATGCCGTGATGCTTGGTCGAATAAATTGAGCCACTCTTGCCGAGTTGCATTACTGAGTGTCAGCGGCAACTCGGATTTGATGGGTGGACAATCCCGTAAATTGGAACCTAGACAGACCAACAGGATTGGAATGTTTTTTGTTTGACATTGGCGGATAATCGCTGTGACGGATTCTCGGTATTGGGCAATGACGTCTTGTTTCCATGTGGGTGCCCATAGGTAGGAAGCGTAGCCACTTTTAGCATCTAATCTGGCGGTGACGTTTGCGGGCAATGGTTTTTCAGAAGTTGTTTTGAATGACTCGAGGTCATCACCAGCCATTGAGCGAATCCAATTTACCGACCGCCAAGATGAAACAGGAGTTAAGTTCTGGTTGGTTTTGGCCGCCGTAAAACTCCGATCTTCCAAAAATTCATTGTGTCCGGTCGCCAGCACGACGAGATTGGGATCGTATTGCAAAATTTCTTGATTGATGCGGGTTAAGCGATAGCTGGCATAAGACAACCCCCCGCAATTGATAGATTGGTATGTCGTGTCGTTTCGCGATCGAGCGTTGAGTTCCAATTCAACCCATTTTGCGAATGCTGTATCGACGGTAAAGGGGCGACCGCGAACGGTGGAGCCACCTAAAAAGAACATGCGGTAGTCAGTTCCGCGTTTTACCGGCGTAAATCGCTGAGTGCCAAAGTACAACGCTTTGTTTTGACTCGTACGAAGTTGCGTTTTATCCTTGGTGAGGACAAATAGAGGTTGATAGGGACCAAAGCCAAATGAGCGGTCAACAACGGTTTCTGGAGCCGCAATATTAAAGGCTCGCAGGACTAGTTCAAGTCCTAGAATCGGCAGCGACCCGATGAGCAAGGCAGCTATCGGAAAGAGCAATCGTTTTTTTAGTTTACTGGACGCCATCAGGGAGGCTCAGGACACACTACTGTGGAAATGCTTTAGCGACAGCGGCTTTCACCTTAGCGAGGCCTTCAGTAGCAACTTGCATCGCATCTTGTTTCCAATACGTTGGATTGAAAAGCTCGAGTGACAGCATCCCTCGGCAACCCGATTCATAGATCATTTGCAGAATTTTGCTCACGGGAGCGATTCCATCGCCAACGTGAACGCGATCCTTGTCGGCAATCGTACTCCGCGGAGGGTCGGCTGGATAGTCGTTAACGTGAAAACAATGAATTCGTTTTCCGTTGAGCATAGCGAGGCCGGTGAAATCAGAACCTCCCTTGTAGATATGATAAATGTCAGGCAGAACGCAAGCATCGGGGTGGCCGCTTTCCGTCGAGACAAACGCTAGTTCGCCCAAGCGACTCAGAGTTTTTGAAAACCCCCAAAGTTCCAATTGGGGAATGACTCCAGCCTGACGACCCACTTCACATAGCGCATGATAACGCTCGGCCGCGGCGAATAAATCAAAGCCTTCGATATCGACGGCCCCAATAGGAGGCGCAGCGATGTGCGTACCGCCGAGTTGTTTTACGAGTGCCATGTCGTGCTTGGCCGTTTCTAACGCTTTTGTTCGTTCCGTTTCATCATCCACAATCCAGCGGGCAAATCCGATTGCGCTGGTCATTTTGACGTTTGCGTCAGCGAGCTTTTTATTTAGGTCTTGCAAATTGCCGCCAGCGTCGACGTACGCTTGAATGTCGCGGATCCAAGGTTCAATTCCGTCATAGCCCGCTTCGATAACAAGGTCTACTTGTTCGTCGAGTTTCAGCTTTTGCCCACGAACGGTACTGGTGTTAAAGCAAAATCCAAAGGGTGATGCAGCGGTCATGGCGGAATCCTCGTCGGCAAAAGTAAATGGTTGCAAAGTGTGTGCCGCGGTAAGCACTGCGGTTGTTTTTAAAATGTGACGCCTAGTGGGCATTTGTTGGGGTCCTTGAACATGAATCGCTGGCTTGCTGGAAACGTAACGTTGGTTTTCTATTTGGTAGTGGCCCATTCTTGTAGAACTTCTTTTTCTGGAATACCCCACCATAAGCGGAAATCAGCAAGTTGGCCTTGAAATCCATTAGTAGCGTCATACTCACCGACAATCGAACCATCGTCTTGTCCTATATTAAAACCATCGGCCGGTGGACCGTGCAAAAAATCGGCTTTTGTTTTTGTTTTCGTGGTGACTCCGTTGACTATGAAGTCAACAGTCCCTTGGCGATTAAGGATCGCTACAACATTTGACCAAGTATCGTTGGTGACCGCTGGCCCAACGACGGTCGTTAACACACCGCCATTGCGAATTGACAAGGCGACTTTTCCATCTTGCAAGCCAAAACTATAGCCAATGCTTTCCCCGCCATGAGCAGCGATCACACCCGTAGCATTGGCAGGTCGAATCCAGGCGCCGATGGTAAATGGCTTATATTCGGGGTTCCATTTTCCCGCCGTTGCCATAGCGAAGACAGCAGTTTTTCCATTGAGCGTGATGGCGGCACCGTGTGGTGAGGGTTGATTGTTGTCAAATTCGCCGAAACGGAGCCTATGCACGAGTTGAGTTTTTACGTTTTTAGCTTCAACGCTACCGAAATTAATGACGGATCCGTCATCGTCATATTGATCACGCAGCTTCTGTAACTCCGCCTCCATGTGCTCACGAATTTCTTGATATTGTGGATTATCATAGACGCTTGTGAGCTCGTGCGGATCTGTTTGTAAATCAAACAGCTCCCACTCTTTATTCTCGTAGAAATTGATGAGCTTATAGCGATCTGTTCGGACACCGTAGTGTTTGGCGACCGAGTGTGCGCCGGGGAATTCATAGTAATGGTAATAGACGCTGGTCCGCCAATCGGTTGGCTTTTGGTCAGCGAAGATCGGCTTCAAGCTTTGACCCTGCATATCCGCTGGAATCTTTGCGCCGGCAATATCGAGGAAGGTCTCCGCAAAATCGAGATTCATGACGAGGTCGGAATTAGTGCTACCGGGCTTGATGTGTTTAGGCCAACGGACGATCAGAGGAGTGCGAAATGATTCTTCATACATCCAGCGTTTGTCATACCAACCGTGTTCACCGAGATACCAACCTTGGTCCGAGGTGTATATGACGATGGTGTTGTCGGCGAGACCAGATTCATCGAGGTAATTAAGGATCCGGCCAACATTGTCGTCGACGCTATCGATACAGCGTAGATAATCTTTTACGTAACGTTGGTATTTCCATTGAATTAGTTCTTTGCCCGTTAGGTTCGATTTTTCAAACGCTTCATTTTTAGGGCCATAGGCTTTGTTCCAATATTTTGTTTGTTGTTCCGTAAGACCACGCTGCGGAACCAATTTGAGATCGTTGGGTGTCAAGTGTGTGGCGACGGTCATCGCTTGTTTACTTGCTGCCGAACTACGCCCTTGGTAGTCGTCATAAAGCGTCACTGGCTCAGCAATCGTTTCCCCGTCGTATTTAGAGATGTGCGTTTCGCTGGGCTGCCAATTTCGATGGGGGGCCTTATGCTGGTACATCAGAAAGAAAGGTTGATCGGGGTCGCGAACGTCCTTGAGATATTTGAGTGCTTCGTCCGTAATGATTTCGGTGGTGTAGCCAACGTGTTTGACATTACCGCTGGGAGTTTTCATGGTTGGGTTATAGTAGGGACCTTGACCGATCAGAATATGGAAATGATCAAATCCAATCGGTGTGCTCTTCAGGTGCCACTTGCCAACGACTGCCGTCTGATATCCGGCTTGTTGAAGCAATTTGGAGACCGTTTGTTGTTCCCCGTTAAACGTATTTCCGTTGCGTACGAAGCCATTGAGGTGACTATATTTGCCGGTCATAATGACTGCTCGAGCGGGGCCGCAAATGGAGTTTGTCACAAAAGCTCGGTCAAAACGCATCCCTTCACGAGCGATGCGGTCGATGTTCGGAGTCTTGTTGACTTTACTGCCATAGGCACTGATCGCTTGATACGCATGGTCGTCAGACATAATGAATAGAATATTCGGACGTTTGGGCGCGGCGGAAACAGCCGTTGTGTAGACAGTACTGAGAATAGTACCGACGAAGATTAACGTGGCAATATAACGAGAACTTAAGATCATGCTGGTGTCGTCCTAATGGATATAATTAAAAATGAAAAAGGGTCCAATCAGAATTACTCCGCCTGTGGAACAACCTTGATTTGAATAGTTTCTGAATTACTGACGACTTGTACCTCCGCTTTGAGGTCCGATGCTGCGGTTGCCACGAGCTTGATGTTCTTGAGGTCGCCCGGTTTTGACTCTTTGGAAAATTGAATGGGTAATGTGAATTCATTTACATCACCTGCAATTTCAATACTCGGAGCGGTATAGCCCTTGGGCAATCCAAGTAGTGTGATGGTCACGGCCTTGTCAAAGCTAGCTCCACGAGTGATTGTTCCGCTGACAGATCCAGATTCTCCATCACCAGCAATCGCTTCAATGCTGGCAGCGGATGTCAGTTTGATAGCAAGGGCTTGCTGCGGCGTAATGATTAATTGTGATGTCGTTGTGGTTGCTAATACCGTTTTATTATCTTCCGTAAGCAGTTCCGCGATGATTGCTATGTTCCAAGGCGTTGTTGCGAGATCGTGTGGTACCCAAACATTGACGGTATGGTTGTTTTTAGTTGCCTCAACAAGTGGCTCCTCGACGAGTCGTAAAGTGCGATCTAAGTCGTTAACTACGACGTCTTTACCGCCTTTTTTGATTTTCTTACGTGGTTGCATTTGCGCGGAAATGAGTCGCAATCGGATATTCCCACTAGTGTTTTCTGCTCGCTCGAGGTTGACTGTTAACGGTAGAAACTTTCCTTGTACGACTTGTAGTTCACTGGAGGTTGTCGCTAGGCTCGCTGTAATGGGACTGGCTGAAACGCGAGCGAGTGCTAGCTTTGATTTTAAATAAGGTTGTACGCGGTAGTATTTGCTATCGCCGCCAACGGAGGCAATGGCTTGAACGTTGGAGTGTTCGCCGGTACCTGTGCCTAAGAGATGAGTGATCACCGGTAATACGTCACCAGTTGCGGCAGAGATCGAGAGTAATGCACGTGTTGAGCCCGCTTGGACATGGGTGCCTGAAAGTGAGATGCCGTCGGGTAGATTTGGCAGACTCAAGTCGATGGGACCGTTATATCCTTGCCGTGTAACATTTGCGAAAAAGGTTTGAGTTGATCCGCTAGGCACCTGAATTCGATTGATAGTGGTCGAAATCGAAAAACGTGGGGCACTCAGGTTCTGAATATCAATATGGTAGACATAATCCTCGCCGCCGCGGTTTTGCAAGTCGCTTAAAATCACAGTGATGGATTCGTTGCCGTTGGGAACGGTGATGTCGAGGCCAGGGTCGGAATTACCAGGGCGGTCGTCGTTGCGGCCGAGTTGCTTGCCTTGGGCATCTTTGACGGTAAGCACCGCGTCAAGTGGCGATCCGGCTTGTCGCGCGAGAACGTTGATTCGCAGTCTGTTTCCGGGTGTGGTAGTGACAATGAATTCGTCTTGTTCACCTTTAGCACTCAGCCGCCCGTTGATGCCGACCGGTACGGTGCCAACCGCAGTGGCTTCTTCGGTATTATTGTTTTCCACAAATTCTGGGTGAGCACTGAACAACACGTAAGGCCGAGTACCGGTCACGTTGGGAGATGCGGGAAGTTTGAGTGGATGTGTGCCGATGGGTTGATTGATATTGGTTGCCGTGGCTGTAAGATTGCCACAGATAAACTGTAGGCTGGCATCGGTATCGGCGGATGTGCCCATGGGAAAAACCATGTCGGCAAACTTCAACTCACCAATTTTTAAGCGAAATGTTCCTTTAGCCGGGCCCCTATAAAGGATGTCATGCAATTCGATGGTGTAGGTGTCGTCGTTAGGTAAGGTTGTTTGAATCCGTGCGTCGCCGCTTAGTGTTGGTTGGGGTGGCGACCAAGCGATTTGAACTCCTTGGCTGTTATGCAAACGGAGCACTGGGCGGATGTCCGAACCGAGGCGTTGACCTTCGATATCAATGACGAACGCCATTCCCTGTTTGCCGCTGAATGATGTCTTCAGAATGGCGCCGCCTGCTAGGTTCCCGTAAACGGCGGCGGGTATGGTTTTGATGGAATCGCTAAATACGGATTGTGACAGGTCATCTAAGGCGAAGGCGATAGGATTGGTGATTCCTTTGTCGCTGAGGATGCGTACCCAATGGATACCGGGAGATTCGTTAGCGGTTGTGAATTCGATAATCGCTTTATTGTTGTTAGAGCCGGCAAGTGCTTGTTGTGAGGCAACGGCAAAAGAAGCAACTAAAGCTGGATTGGGGCCTAGATCGGTGCCGGCGAATGTGATCTGAACAGTCGTTCCACTTTGGGCGCCCGGCAGGTTTACCGAGTTCAAGGTTGGTTCAGCAACTAACCATGTAGGGAGCACAAAAAGCAATGTGGTAACACTGGCGACGATAAAATTGCAGCGCATTTGATGGCACCTATCAGGACAACAAGTTCGGAATAAGTTAATATCTATAAATCTATATTAACTTATTACAACGATGTTGTCTCAGACC
>CAWVZW010000101.1:0-12305 GCA_963934735.1 uncultured Planctomycetaceae bacterium | reverse complement strand
TGCTACGGGGGTCCAGTTGCATCTCATCTTTCAGCGCTTCAACGACATAATGTTCCGGGCCTAAGAATCCCATCGCGAGCAGCACTAAATCTGCTTCAATCGTCTTCTCACTACCGGCGACGCGAGAGAATGGCGGCCCGTTCTCTACTGGTTTGGACCAGTCCACCTGAGTGACAGTAATTGATTTCAAATTGCCATTGCCGTCGTCATTAAATTGTACTGATTCAATCGCATAGTCCCGCGGATCTTCGCCCCATTTTGCCGCTACTTCCGCATGCCCATAATCAACTCGATAAATTCGCGGCCACTGAGGCCACGGGTTATTATCAGCTCGGTCTGCCGGTGGTTGTGGAATGATCTCTAAGTTAACAATACTCTCGGCTCCATGCCGTATTGCCGTGGCAATACAGTCGGTCCCTGTGTCACCACCACCGATGACCACTACCTTTTTGTCTTTAGCACTGATGAAATCGCCGTCGACATGTTCGCTATTGAGTAAGCTCTGGGTGTTAGCGGTGAGAAAATCCATGGCAAAATGGATTCCGTTCAGTTCACGTCCTGGGATAGGAAGGTCCCGCGGTTGCGTGGCACCGGTTGCCATTAGCAAGGCATCGAAATCATTGACGAGCTGTTGGGGGGAGATATCTTTGCCGACATCGACGCCAGTCTTGAACGTAATTCCTTCGTCTTGTAATAATTGCACTCGGCGTAGTACATCCTGCTTGTCCAATTTCATGTTGGGGATGCCGTACATCAATAATCCACCAATACGATCCGCTCGTTCGAAAACAGTAACGGTGTGACCAGCTTGATTGAGTTGATCAGCGGCTGCGAGGCCTGCGGGGCCAGACCCCACGATGGCAACCGTTTTGTCGGTGCAATGTTCCGGTGGTTGAGCAGTGATCCATCCCTCTTCAAAGCCTCGATTGACGATGGTGCTTTCAATGTTTTTGATAGTCACCGGTGGATCGGTAATACCTAGCACACAAGAGCCTTCGCAGGGTGCCGGACAAACGCGACCAGTGAATTCGGGGAAATTATTAGTCTTTTCGAGTCGCCGCAGTGCATCTTCCCACCGACCTCGGTAAACCAGGTCATTCCATTCGGGGATGAGATTATCGATTGGGCATCCGGAAGTTGATTGACAAAAAGGTACACCACAATCCATGCAACGTGCGCCTTGTGTGGTGAGATGATCTACATCTGGGGCGGTGTAGATTTCCTGATAGTCATCAATACGTACCAACGGTAGACGATACGGGATCGTCGCTCGTTGAAACTCTTTAAATCCGGTTGGTTTTCCCATTAATCTTTTCTATTTGTAAACGCGATATTTTCTGTTTGACTTCAACGGTTATTTTCAAGTTGTGGATGAGGAGGCTTCAGCAGTTGCTTTTTGTTCTTCAAGTACACGCTTATAATCGGTTGGCATGACTTTGATGAATTGACTTAATACCTGATCCCATTTTTCTAGAATCCGTTCAGCAACCGCGGATTCTGTGAATTTGTAATGACGTGCGATCAGTTCTTTTAGTTCTGCAATATCATCACCGTCGACGACTTGTTCTAATTCGACAAGTTCAAGATTACAGCGAAGATTGAAATCGCCGTCTCGATCCCAAACATAGGCTACGCCACCGGACATGCCGGCGGCAAAGTTGCGACCTGTGGGGCCGAGGATTACAGTGCGTCCACCGGTCATGTATTCACACCCATGATCGCCGACACCTTCAACGACAGCATTGGCGCCACTGTTTCGAACGCAGAATCGCTCAGCAACTTGCCCTCGGAAAAACGCTTCGCCTGCGGTTGCTCCATAGAGACAAACGTTGCCAGCGATAAAGTTGTCTTCGGCCGTGAAGCTACTTTCTCGCGGAGGATAAACCGAAATGCGACCACCCGAGAGTCCTTTGCCAACATAGTCGTTAGCGTCTCCCTCGATGTCCATGGAAATTCCTTGAGCCAAAAAGGCGCCGAAGCTTTGCCCCGCCGATCCGGTGAAGTGTATCTGAATGGTGTCTTCTGGGAGATGGTTGCCACCAATGCTTTTAACGACATGATGGCTGAGAATCGTGCCCACGGTGCGGTTGGTATTGACGATGGGTAGTTCAAATTCAACTCTTTCCCCGTTATGGATAGCCGGTTTGGCAAGCTCCAAAAGTTGATTGTCGAGGGCATGTTCCAGTCCATGATCTTGCTTGATGGTGCAAGTGACTTCTGTGTCGGGTGACGGTTTGTTCGCTGGCGTGAGTAGCGCTGTCAGGTCGAGTCCATCTGCTTTCCAGTGATTGATGGCAGCCTGCGTTTCTAAGCAGTCGACACGGCCCACCATGTCAAGGATCGATTTGAACCCCATTTCGGCCATATATTGGCGGCACTCTTCGGCCACCATGAACAAGTAATTTACGACGTGTTCTGGTTTGCCGGCAAATCGTGCGCGCAGTTCTGGGTCCTGAGTTGCAATGCCAACGGGGCAGGTGTTGAGATGACACTTGCGCATCATGATACAGCCTAAGGTGATCAGGGGTGCTGTTGAGAAACCGAATTCTTCGGCTCCTAGTAAGGCTGCCACGGCGACATCTCGGCCCGTTTTAAGTCCGCCATCTGTTTGTAATACGGTACGGCTACGTAGGTCGTTCATGACCAAAGTTTGATGTGTTTCGGCAATCCCTAATTCCCATGGTAAACCAGCATGCTTGATACTGGTCAGTGGTGAAGCTCCCGTTCCCCCGTTATGGCCGGAGATCAGGATATGATCGGCATGTGCTTTCGATACGCCAGCAGCGACTGTGCCCACGCCAACTTCGGATACGAGCTTCACGCTGATACGAGCACTTGGATTGGCGTTTTTCAAGTCGTGGATCAGTTGTGCAAGATCTTCGATGGAATAGATATCGTGATGAGGAGGCGGGCTAATGAGTCCGACACCTGGAGTCGAGTAACGAATCCGCGCAATGGTGTCATTAACCTTGCGACCAGGTAACTCGCCGCCTTCACCCGGCTTAGCACCCTGTGAAATTTTAATTTGAATTTCATCAGCGTTGGCTAAATACCAGATGGTGACGCCGAAGCGTCCCGAGGCGACCTGTTTAATAGCGGATCGTTTTGAATCCCCGTTTTCCAGCGGTGAGAATCGTTCGGGGTCCTCGCCGCCTTCACCAGTGTTGCTTTTGCCACCTAGGCGATTCATTGCGATGGCTAATGTTTCATGTGATTCGGCGGAAATCGATCCGAAACTCATGGCTCCGGTTACAAATCGTTTTACGATATCAGTCGCTGGTTCGACTTCACTGATGTCGATTGGACCACCGTTTGAACCTGACTTAAAGGATAATAGACCTCGTAAGGAACACCGTACTTGTTCGTCGTGGTTGATGTGGTCGGCAAATTGTTGGTAGGTATCTGCATCGTTGTTGCGAGCGGCGTGTTGGATATCTGAAATCGCTTCCGGATCCCAACCATGGCGTTCACCAGCGGAACGCCAATGATATTGACCTGGGTTTGGAAGGGCTTGTGAGGCCTCGTCTTGTTGAGGTGGGAATCCTAGTGTGTGTCGTCGGAGCGACTCGGTCGCTAGGACTTCAAAATCGACACCTTGGACGCGACTGGCGGTACCGACAAAACAACGATCAATCACGACATCTTGGAGTCCAATTGCTTCAAATATCTGGGCGCCTTTGTAGGATTGCAGAGTCGAGATCCCCATCTTGCCCATGACTTTGAGCATACCCTTGGCGACTGCTTTCTTGTAGATTTTAACAATTTTGTCATTGTCGGTGATGTCGTCTGGGCACAGTCCATCGAGGCGTGCTTGCCACAGGGATTCAAACGCTAGGTAGGGGTTGATCGCATCGATTCCAAAACCAGCTAAAAGGCAATGATGATGAACTTCCCGCGCTTCGCCGGATTCTATTACGAGTCCGATTTGAGTCCGCTTGGCTTGTTTAATCAGGTGGTGGTGGACCGCACCTGCCGCTAGTAATGAGCTAATGGGTATTCGCTCGGCCGAAGTCGCTCGGTCTGATAAAACTACCAGGCTATAACCGTCGTCAATCGCCTGTAGGGCGTCATCGCAAATGCGTGAAAGTGCGGTTGGTAAACCGTCTGTACCTTCCGATACGTTATAGGTAATGTCGACGGTCTTTGTTTTCCAACCGTCTTGGTCCATCTCTTTTATAGCAGCGAGTTCGCTGTTGGTGAGAATAGGATGAGGAATCAAGAGGCGATTGGCTTGAGCCGGCGTCGTGTCCAGTAAATTCCCTTCGGGGCCGATGTAACACTCGAGCGACATGATAACGCCTTCGCGAATGGAGTCGATCGCAGGATTAGTCACTTGTGCAAAAAGTTGCTTGAAGTAATCGTAGAGCATTCGCGGCTTGTCACTTAAGCATGCCAAAGCGGCATCGTTGCCCATAGAACCGACGGGATCGCGTTGTTGATGCAACAATGGCAACAACATGAACTGTAAAGTTTCGCTGGTATAACCAAAGGCCTGTAGTTGCTGTAGTAATTCAGCTGAATCAAAGCTTGGTACGGTGCTCGAGGTTGGAAGTTCCGCGAGTTCGATGCGATTATCGAGTAACCACTGCGCGTATGGATTGCGATCTGCAAATTCGTTCTTGAGTTCGTCATCGGGTATTAGCCGACCTTGTTGGAAATCGACAAGGAACATCCGACCGGGTTGTAGGCGACCTTTGTACTTAACGTTGGCTGGAGCTACTTGGAGTACGCCGACTTCGCTTGCCATGACAACCTTGTCGTCGTGGGTTAGATAATAACGGCTAGGCCTAAGGCCATTGCGGTCGAGAACGGCGCCGATGTATTTGCCGTCGGTGTACACGATTGAGGCGGGGCCATCCCACGGTTCCATCAGAGTACTATGGTATTCATAGAAAGCTCGCTTGTTTTCTGGCATGGTGTCATGCTTTTGCCAAGCTTCGGGCACCATCATCATGACAGACTCTTGCAATGTGCGGCCAGTCATGTAGAGGAATTCAAGCACGTTATCGAAAGTTCCTGAGTCCGAGCAGTCGGGTTCGCTGACGGGGAACAAGTGATTCAAATCATCACCGAATTTGGTGCTTGACATAACGCCTTCGCGAGCGGACATGGAATTCATGTTACCGCGGAGGGTATTGATTTCACCGTTGTGCGCCATGAAGCGATTAGGTTGTGCCCGGTCCCAACTTGGAAAAGTGTTGGTCGAGAAGCGTGAGTGAACCATCGCTAGGTGTGTGATGTACGCAGGATTGGAAAGGTCAGGGAAGAATGGGACGACTTGATAGGTCGTAAGCATCCCTTTGTAAATCATGACTTTCCAAGATAGCGAGCAGATGTAGAAGAGTTTGGCTTGGGATAGCGATTGTGATAAGCGTAATTGGTGGCTGGCTCGTTTGCGGATGATGTAAAGTTGTCGTTCAAAGTCATCGCCGGTAAGATCGTCAGCGGCGGCGACGATGAGTTGTTCAAAATGAGGCATTGCGGACAATGCAGTGGGGCCCACGTCAGCTCCGCTGGGATTTGTGGGAACTGGACGCCATGTGATAAATCGTTGACCGTGGTCGGCGATAATTTTTTCAACGGCTGCTTTACACTGATTTCTTTGTTCTTCGTCAGTTGGAAGGAATACGAGTCCAGCGCCGTATTTACCTTCTGCTGGCAACTCAATCCCTTGTTCCTCTTGGATCACTTGGCATAAGAATTCGTGTGGAAATCCCGTAAGCATACCTGCACCGTCACCCGTATTGGATTCGCATCCACAGGCGCCCCGATGCTCCATTGCCATCATGATTTCGTTGGCGTCAAGGACGATTTGATGGCTTCGTTCGCCTTTGATGTGCGCAACAAATCCCACACCGCACGCATCTTTCTCAAATGCTGGGTCGTATAAGCCTTGTTTCTCTGGGTATCCGTATTGTTGCGTCATTCTTGCCTGTCTGCCAATAAAGGATTGTTTCTGTTTGATAAATTAAATACTTCTGGCGAGGCCAGTTCAATTGCGGATGTCGCCAGTTGGTTGGTGGGATGTTGACTGGGGATATTTTCGTCGTCGATTAACATCTCGATAAAGTTTTCGATGTCCTCACCGAGTGAGACATTGTCACGATGGATGATACCGACGGGACGGATAAGTGCGGGGCCAAGAATGTCCGCGGTGCACAACGACCCAGAGGTTAGTTCGCGGTGGACATGTGCTTTGGGGAGAATGCTGAAGCCAGTGTTGATTTCAATGGCTCGCTTGAGTGTTTCAATGTTGTCAAATTCCATCACGACGTTTGGATGCACTTCGTGGTCGGTGAGCACGCGGTGAATTTCTTGGCTAATCCGCAAGTCGCGATTAAAGCCGACCATTTCCAGTCCATTTAATGCATGCAGTGGCAACTCATGATGGTTAGCCAGCGGGTGTTCGTTGGAAAACACGATGACCATCGGCTCCGCCCGCCATGTAATTGCGGCAATTGACTTAGTGGATTCAGCATAACTAAGCAGTCCCAGATCAGCGTGGCCGGTCGTGACTAATTCGTAGACTTTTTGGGGGTGATGATACTCAAGTTGGACATGGATATTTGGATTGGATTCGTTAAATTTATGGACAAATTGTCGCATAGTGCTGAGTCCAACCGAGTAAATTGATGCAACACGAATCGTGTCTTCCGTGGCATCTGACAGGTGGCGAATGCTTGATTCAAGTTCTTCAACTTGTCGCACTAAGCGATGACAACCTTCAAAATACTGTCGCCCTTCGTCGGTCACGATAAACGGACGTTTAGAACGATCGAGCAATTTGACGCCGAGACGCTTTTCGAGTTGATTAATGATCTGACTCGTGGCGGATTGAGTGATTTGGTTGTCGAGAGCAGCTTGTGAGAAACTGCGTCGTGTTACCACATCGCAAAACACTTTCATCGATCTTAATTTCATATCAATTTCTTTTAACTGATTTAAGTTGATACTTCCATTGATAACGCGCATAACACGTGTTACTCAAACAGTAGATTCCGTTTGTTCTCAAATACAGAGGTTGCTGCGCACTTGAGGTGTCTTGTTACGCCAGTAGCAACAATCTGATGCTGCGACCTTCGAATTACGTGATTATGAAGAGTAAACTAGTTCGCTTACGCCGGAGGAACCGGTAAGCTCGCATTCACAATATTTGAACCAGTAACTGACGAACTTAGGGCTTGTAAAACCCGATATGAGCCACAAAGAAGTATTAGTAATACTAGAACTAAGTTAGATTACGATTATTAATACACCCTAAAAGAATCAATCATCAAACTCTATAATACTAGGTATTTCACGGATGTCAACGGGGTGGAAAGAAACGATTCACGCGAGTAGTATAAAATAATTTAATGATAGGGCTGATTCTGTCGATCTGAATGAGCTATTTGACTGGTGGTTTTCGATAGTCCAACGGCGGTTTTTGGCCAGGAACCATCAACGTCTTGTATGGTTGGTTGCCGAGTCGTTGCTGTAATTCGGATTTAGCGGCTGCTAGGATTTCGGGGCTGCGGTAGAGGTCCCACGCGGTAGCGGCGATGACACGAGACGCTAAGTTCAGCCCTTTGCCGGCAGCATCTGCACCGCCTGATGCAACTGCTTGCCAGCTATGCCCAGGCACTCCAGGAGTAAAACACGCCGTATTAAATCCGGTGGTAGGTACGACCCACGAAACATCGCCAACATCCGTGGATCCCATTCCCACAGTTCCACTGGTATCAATGACCTCTCGAATTGACGACAGCGGAATTTTGTTCTCGATGGATTGTTGAATACGAATGGCAAATTTTTCATTGTCATCATCATATTCAAGGTCATTGAGTTGACGAAGATTTCTCATGGTAACTTGAGCGAGTATATTGTTGGGAAGGATTTCCAGAATCCCGCCTTGGAAATTAATCTCCAATTTTGTTTCCGTGGCAAGTGCGCCGGCTTCCGCACATTTCACAAGTCGTTTATACAGCTCGCGAACGACATTGGATTTTGGATGTCGAATGTAATAATAAACCTCCGCAAATTCTGGAACTACATTAGGAGCAGCTCCACCGGCAGTAATCACATGATGGATTCGCGTACCGTCGGGCGTATGTTCCCGTAGAAGTTGTGATGCAAAGTTCGTAAGCTCCACGGCATCCAGTGCGCTGCGCCCCTGCTCTGGTGCTCCGGCCGCATGTGCCGCTTTGCCATGAAATCGAAACTTGACGGCATTGCGTGCTAATGTGCTACGGTCACCAGCTGAGTTGCGACTACTGGGATGCCAATGCAGCACGGCATCACAATCCTTAAACAGCCCTGCATTGACCATGAACACTTTTGCACTGCCACCTTCTTCGGCAGGACAACCGTAATATCGAATAGTGCCTTGTATATTTCCAGCTTTGATTTGCTGTGCAATCGCAATAGCGCCTTCCATAGATGCGACACCCAATAAATGGTGTCCGCATCCGTGTCCATAACCATTGGTCTTGTGCTCGGTTTGAGCTCGCTGAGGAATTACTTGCTGAGATAACCCTGGCAAGGCATCGTACTCGCCGAGCATTCCTATGACGGGTTTACCTTCGCCAAAAGTCGCGGTAAAAGCCGTCGGTATTCCCGCGACGCCGGACTTGATGTCAAACCCCTGCGACCGCAATATTTTTATCAGCAAGGCGCTGCTCTTAGTTTCTTGATAGCCGGGTTCTGCCCAAGTCCAAATCTGTTGAGCAGTTTCCCAACTGGTTTGTTGCCGCGCATTAATGGTTTCATACATCTTATTTTTTTGTACGTCTTGCGCAGCGAGTGCAGAAACTCCGACGGACCAAGATAGATAAATAAGCAAGGCGGCAGCCATGATTGGGTTGTAAGGTCGTTGAGCCATCGTTTTGGAATTCCGTAAGCGTCAAGTGTATAAAAAAAGAGCATGTCGATTTATACTGGTTCTTGTTAGTACATAATCGATGGGCTATAAGGAATAGTAAGCCTATTGTAACCCAAAGGGAACCCAAACGTGCTCGCTGCTGAAATATACGCTCCTCGTCAAATTCGCATGATTGATATTGAAGAACCGACACTGCTCAACAGTGCAGGAGGTGACATTATCTTTCAACCAGAATTGGCGTGTCTGTGCGGATCGGACTTACTTTATTTTGAAGCGGACAACGAAAGCTACGAACCCGTTGTCGGACATTCGCTGCATGAATTGATCGGTACCGTGGTCGATACGAACGGTGAGAAATTCAAAATAGGTGATCGCGTATTATGTGTCCCAGTAAATCAAGTAGGGCTACAGGAACGGTTTGTGGTAACCGAAAATCAAGCGATTTATGTAGACCCTCGACCTGACGAACGCGAAGCACTACTGGCTCAACCACTTGGCACCGTGTTGTTTGCCCTCAGACGGCTTCCAAATATTGTGGATCAAAATGTTGTGGTCGTAGGTCAAGGTCCGATGGGGCAACTTTGGAATTGTGCACTTAGTCAACTCGGTGCGCGGCGAGTCATTGGCCTAGACCTCAACGCCGATCGCTTGCAGGTAAGTCCGGAGATGGGAGCGACTGATACTTTACAGGTGTCACCCGATCAAAATGCGGAGGACATCGCTGCCGGCGTGCGATCGATTCTCGGCGGCGAGTCTCCCGATCTCGTTATCGAATGTGTCGGTCACCGTGAGCAGATGGTAAACCTATGTTTTGAAATTTGTCGCAAAGCGGGCACGGTGTTCTTCTTTGGTGTCCCGCCTAAACATGTCAAGAACTTTGATTTGCACAAGATGTTTTTCAAAAACCTAACGCTTGTTACTAGCGTCGGACCAGATTTCACCAAAGATTTTCCGTTGGCGATGCGGTGGATAGCCGAGGGGCGAGTCAACGTTGCACCTATTATTACGCACCATATGCAATTAGCCCAAATACAAGAAGCCTTCGATTTGTTTAGCACGCGGCAAGACAGTGCACTGAAAGTGTTTCTTGATTTTCCTGCGTCTGGTAAATAATGGGAACGGCTAGCGGCTGAAAATTCCTTTATAATAAATCAAGTACGATAGACCATCCGTTTAGAAGGAGTCACAAGTTGATTCGATTTGTAAGCATACAATTACTGTTTATATTGGTGATAGGTTCGGCGCATAACGAATCGTTAGTTGCGCAGACCGTTGATTTTGATCGCGACATCCGGCCAATTTTTTCGAACCACTGTTACGCGTGCCATGGACCGGATGCGGAGACCCGCGAGGCGGACCTGCGTTTAGACGTCCAAGCAAGCCTTTTTGCGGTGCGTGATGAACCTCTGGTTTCGCCTGGTGACTTAAAGAACAGTCAATTAATCCATCGCATCACCAGCAAAGACGATGCGGTGCAAATGCCACCGGCGGATTTTATTAAACCGTTGTCAGATGATCAAATATCGCTACTACAACGGTGGGTCAAGCAAGGCGCGCAATGGAAAGATCATTGGGCCTGGACCACACCAAAACGCCCCAGTATTCCAGTGTTGAAAAATTCATTTATAAAAAATGATATCGATCGATTTGTTTTGGCAAAACTGAAGGATGAAGTGGTCAAGCCGAGCAAACAGGCGGATCGCGTTACGTTGATACGTCGCCTCTACTTCGATTTGACCGGTCTGCCACCGACACCTGCTCAAGTACAAGCGTTCCTCGAGAACACCAGTTCTTCTGCGTATCAAGAACTCGTCACGCATGTGCTAGCACAACCACAGTTCGGCGAGCGGATGGCAATGTATTGGTTAGATGTAGTGCGGTATGCCGACAGCAATGGCTATCACGCAGACAAAACTCGCCAAGTCTCACCTTATCGAGATTATGTAATCGAGGCGTTTAATTCCAACAAACCTTACGATGTGTTCGTGCGTGAGCAAATTGCGGGCGATCTGATTCTCAACGCCACCGTCGAACAGCAAGTGGCCTCGGCCTTTAATATGTTGCTACAAACGACCGATGAAGGTGGGGCTCAAGCGAAAGAGTATTTGGCCAAATACGCCGCAGATCGAGTACGTAATACAGCGTCGGCATTTATGGGTGTCACGTTTGGTTGTGCACAATGTCATGATCACAAATACGATCCATTTACGACGAAGGATTTTTATCAATTCGCGTCTTTCTTTGCTGATATCTCGGAAGTCGGAGTTGGTAACGCGCCAGCTTTTCCTGTTATCGATGCAAAGCGTCTGGCAGCGATAGCCCAAGCGAAAACTGCCATAGCTCGTGGACACGTTACCTTGACATCCGCGGCAAAAAAAATGGTTCAACAACGGTCAGCTTGGGAGGCCGGCCTTATCGAAAAATCACGATCAAATATCGGTTTAACCCCATGGCAATTTTTAGGGTCGCTATCTGCCGAGAGCTTTGACCTGGCCCACGACAAATCGTTTTTTGATGAAACGGTTCCCATTGATTTGGCAACACCGGTTGCTGGTGTTGCGTGGAAACAGCGTG
The DNA here is from genome assembly GCA_963934735.1 of uncultured Planctomycetaceae bacterium. GTDB lineage: Bacteria > Planctomycetota > Planctomycetia > Pirellulales > Pirellulaceae > UBA721. Next base: position 871 of record CAWVZW010000101.1, on the reverse strand, counting down.
ATGAATTCGTGGATGGGAAAATTCATGCGTTACCCGCGCAGGTGAACATTGCCCATTATTTATTTCGTACATTAACAGCGCCACAGGACATGAAATTGGTTTTACGGCTTGGTAGCGACGATGGAATTCGAGTGTGGGTCAACGGAAAAGAAAAACTAAACAAGAAGATCGGGCGGGGAGTCGTTGTTGACCAAGACAAGGTCACTGTAGACTTAAAAAAGGGTGTCAATCAACTGTTGATCAAAATTTCACAAGGCGGTGGAGCATGTGGTTTTTATTTTAATCATGGTTCGTCAGATCTTCCGGCAGATATTCAGCGCATTATTTTAATCGCCAAAAATGAACGCAGCGAGAAAGATCAAGCGACGCTAACGAATTATTTTCGCGACACCCATCCGGATTTAGCGGTATTGCGAGAAGCCATAACCAATAGCGAGAAAACACTAAAGCAACTTACCGACTCGGCGCCCAAAACTCTCATGACGAAAGTTGCTACGCCGCGGGTGACACGAATTCTACCGCGTGGGAACTGGCAAGATGATTCCGGTGAAGAAGTTCAACCTGCGGTGCCCGAATTCATGCAACCATTAGACGTGGAAGGTCGCCGTGCCAATCGACTTGATTTGGCCGATTGGATGATAGACACAAATAACCCACTGACCGCTCGCGTTTTTGTAAACCGACTCTGGAAAATACTTTTTGGCAACGGACTAGCACAACCGCTTGATGATATTGGTAGTCAGGGATCACGACCGATATATCCCGAATTGTTAGATTGGCTTGCTATCGAGTTTATGGAAAGCGGTTGGGATGTAAAACATATGGTGAAACTACTGGTAGCATCTGGAACGTATCAACAATCCTCCAATGG
>CAWVZW010000100.1:0-12371 GCA_963934735.1 uncultured Planctomycetaceae bacterium | reverse complement strand
CCCAATTGGATTTGTATCCGACCACATGGAAGTACTGTTTGACCTCGATCTCGACGCAAAAACCGGCAGTGAAACGCGCAGCTTAAAATTTGGACGTGTCGCCGCTGTTGGTACTAATCCGAGATTTGTATCCGGCATGACTGACTTGATCGAGCAACGCTGCGGGACGATGCAGCAGGTGGTAACATTAGGCTCGCACGGCGAATGGGCAGATCGTTGCAATGTGGGTTGTTGTCAGGGACGGGATTCGGAAAACTAGACGGCAACCTGTACGCCGACGCTAGTGAAAATGAGGCGAGCCCCAATTTGTGAATGTTCCAGCGCGAACATTTGGGCGATAGCTTTCCGATACGCCGTTATCTGTGGGCGATAGTGAGATATGCATTCTTGTAATTCATCCGTATCAGGGTCGACGCGGTCAGTTTTATAGTCGCAAATGTCAACGGCTACGATTCGATCGCCAACTCGCATGACTACCAAGCGATCGATAAAACCGCGTAATAAAGTTCCGTCAACCGAGGCACAAATGGGATACTCATTGTGCACTGCAAAACGAGTGGCTTTTCTGTTCGAACCATCTGATCCATTCAAGGGACTTGTGGATTCATCAAAATAGAAATCCGTAGTCAAAATGTGTGCCAGCGGCGAGTTTTCGGTAAACATTGCCAGATGTGTTTGTAACGCGGGCGTAACATCGCCGAATTTTGAATTAAACTCATTCGTGGCGACCTCCCAGTAGGACCCCTCCGCCCAGTATATCTGTTCCATAAAGAAGTGAAGCTGAGTTCCGAACATGAGTGCCGGCGCTGACGATGCACGTAAAACGCCGGACAGCAGAAAGCGGTCTCCGCCCTCAAGTGAGGACGGGGAGGCACTGACCAAAGGAGTTGGGTCCGTTGCTGATTCCTTGGATAGCGGAACCGGGAGCGTGGATAGCGGTTCTAGTGGTTTAGGGTCGTAAATTGGTAGTTCCTCAAACCAATTTTCATTTCCATCATGATAAACAACACTATTAGGAATTTGTGAGTATTCGTCGGTAAAGGACATTTGAATAACACCGGCGCTATTTAGTGGTGGCAATTTGGGAGATTTCGGCTTACAGGGGCCGATGATGTAAAGCGCCCGTGCGGCACGTGTTAATGCGACATATAGAACACAAAGACTTTCGTTAACGAGTTCCGCCAATCTACTTCTACAGGCTTCACGGTAGCGACTTGGAAGTAATTCCTGTATTTGGCTGCTCCGGTACATAAAAACGTCCGTGATCTGTTGTGATTCGGAGTTTCGAGTCACGGCGTACGTGGGTGAACGAGGCGCCAACCCCGACTCTAGTGTTGGCAAAATCACCGCGTCAAATTCTAAGCCTTTTGACTGGTGAATCGTCATGACTCTAACTCGAGATGATTCAGGGTCGCTAAACCTTTCTTTTTCCACCGCTTCGATAAATTCGTCGAGTCGAGAGCCAGTCGAAAATGTGAATGTATCCGCGAATGCTAGTAGGTGTTCAAGTCGCGTAAACTGAACTCTGTCGACATGGGGTTCCAAGGTCAGTACAAGTTCGGCCAGCACGGAATGAAAACCGTTAGCCGCGATCCTGCGCCGGAACTGCAATGAAGAGGTGACGTCGACGTGGCCGAGAGATGCCCCCTGCGCATAGCCAAACAACTTAGATAACGGTGAGTGAGCGACGTGAAATTGAGCAACAGTACTTGCGGGGTGTTCGATTAGTGACAGAGCCGAGAGGATGGTTTGCACGGCGCTGTAGTTACTAAGCGGATTACCTCCATCCTCACTGGCAGCAATTCCACGGGCAGTCAACAGATGCATGAGGATTGCGATTGAATCGTTGGTGCGAACAAGTATTCCAATATCCATTTCGCGGTTTTCGGCAAGTAACGCCTCGGTTTTGTCTACAGCAAGTGTTAAGCAAGCTTGCATGCGTTCACTGGAGCTAGTTCCGACGTCCGCGTTTGCGTATTCAACATATCCGTCGTGTTCTAAAATTGGCGTTAGAGCCACAAAATCGGACTTCCACCTTTTTAATGTGTCTGCATGGACGCTGGGATTAGGATGCGCGTCGAGAGTTTGGAATACATTGTTCACAAATTCAACAACGACCCTAGAGGAACGATAACTATCATCCAACTTGTCGGAGTGAATATCATCTAGGCTTGTTTCTAACCGCTTGAATATTTCCCGTCGCCCACCGCGCCAACCGTAAATCGCTTGTTTCGCATCACCAACGCAAAAAAACGACCTATCAGGCTGTTGGGAAATGGAAAGCGCAAGAGGTTCAATAATATTCCATTGGGGAAGGGAAGTGTCCTGAAATTCGTCTAGCAGTAAATGGTCGATCGTGCCATCCATTCGGAATGCTGATTTAAAGTCGCGTCCGCCACGGTCTATTAATCTCGGAACGTCGCTAAATTCCAAGCGATTGGTTTCGCGTTTGATCCGTTCCAAGATAGTCGTGTATTGCGATAAGACTGAAAAGGTTGCCTGTGTCTGGTTTTCGATTTCCAGTATTTTATGAGCGGTAACGTGTTGCCTTAAGGGACGATACGCGGCGAGCAGACTGGAAGGTATTGGCTTGCTGCTGTATGTGACGTCGCCGTTGAGGATTTTCTTAAAGAATCCTGATTTTAGAGCACCGTCCCAGTCCCTGGCGTTAAACGACACCAGGTCCTTAGCCATTGCCTTGCAGAAAGTGCTACATGCGTCGTGTTCCAGGTGACTAGAGATCTCCACGATAGCCGAAGATAGTTGATCGTCAGTCAAAAGATTTGTATCTGATTCTGACCGCAGGTCGCTGTTCCAGGCGCTTGCCGGCGACTGGTAAAATGGTGATATCAGACTATCGATCGTTTTATTGATAGACCACAAAATACTGCGATTGGATTTACCGTTATTGATGAATCGCATTAGCCGTGCTGACTCAGTAACACTTAATTCGCCGAGTAATTCCATGACCGCACGTTGTTTTTGCTCTGCTTGCTCGCCTGAAGATGCGATGGACCAATCGGCCCCAATTGAAAGCTCATAAGCGTGATTTGTCAAAAGCTTCGCGAAGTAGGAATCGAGGGTGCTTACGTTGATGCGGTGCAGGTTGCGGGACAAGAAAATTAAAGCCTCGCCGAACCGTTGCGGACTGATGGGATCTGTTTTAAGGTGCTTGCTAAGTTCCTTTGCTTCTGCTTCCGATGCGGTTGCGGCAGCCAACCGCTTAAATATCCGATCTAAGATCTCTCCAGCGGCCTTGCGAGTAAAGGTGGTTGCTAAAAGCTTGTCCGGCGACGTGCCATCTAAAATTAAATGAATATATCGGTTTGATAATTGAAATGTTTTTCCAGTTCCGGCTGACGCTCGCAATAAAGTGTTCTTGATAGTCATGCGATTACCTCGCTCTCAATATTGTGGGCGGGTTTGTCCAACGCGTTGTCGCCTAGTAGATAAGAGAATTCGCTTAAGAAGTTCGGCGTCGTATCGCTGCGCAACTCAAACTGGTTTGCATTGATGGCTTGCATCACATTTAAGGCAACAAGGTCGGCGGTCTCTAATTGGCCCTGATCCCATCCTGCGAAATACGCACCTATAGTTTTCGAATCGTTACAGATATTGATGTACCCCAAGCCGACCTTGGTAGTACCCGTGATTGATTTCGCTAGATGGCGATATAACGGTAATTGGAGGTCTTTCCAATAGGGAACGTCAGTGCAATTGTGTATTTGTTTTGGAAGATTACACGCTTCTGATGACTTGTAGTCAAAAATTGACCAACGGGAGGTTTCTGCATGATAGTCGATACGGTCAATTCGGCCACGAATAGTCAAGTTGGGGTGGTCTAGGGATAGTGGCATTGGGCTGCAGTTATACTCAGTTTCGATAATCTCCCAACCGTCAGCTATCCAAGCCGCTTGCCAATTTGAAAAAGCTCGTAAACGTTCAAGTAACTGCGCTAGCTGAACCTGAATTACGCCGAAAGAATATTCGTCATAAAGTTTTTCCGCGCGTGCCCGTAGCCGCGATTCTAAATAACTGTAAATAACGTCGCCGTCGGTACTGTCACGTAAATCAGAAAGCCCAAAATCATTCAGAGTATGATGAACTAAATTACCAAATGCGAAAGCGGATAGTTCATGAGAATTATCGGATGCAGAGCGAATTTTCAGGATATGTTTCAGGTAATACCGTGTCGGGCAATTAAGATAGTCCTTGAATTCCGTCACCGTAAAGTCGGATTTACCAATCTTGGCAAATTCCATTTCCAGCGGCGCTGCGGGGTTCGGGGATACATTGTATACGGGTGAAATAGACGTCGTCCGCGACGCGACATTCGAGAAGTCGTTTAATCTTTCCGCTACGTGCTGTGGATCTCCGGTGAGTGCTATTCGACTGGGCCACAACGGCATTCCTGCCGCATCTGTTTTTTTGCAGTAAAAGGTCACAGTTGCACGACTATGAATCAAAAGAGTCGTCGTATAAGCGTCACGGGCGAATCGCCTTGCGTTGTCAACGAGTCCCAACGCCGTTCGTAGTGAATTGGGAAGGAATAGATCTGATGTAATTGAGGATGGAATCGTACCGTCATTGAAGCCGGTTACTAGGACATGGGATTGTTCCCCCCAAACCACATCAAGCCAACCGGTTACTGTTATGCCGCCTGTAGACTGGATAGGCTCGAATTGTGTACTGGCGAGTTGCAGAGCTAAATCAATGCATTCTATGACATTACACTCCATCAGAACCGAGTCATCAGTATCAGCGAGTTCAGAAAGTGATTGAGCAATTGCTCGTGTCCCGCAAAGGACTGCGGAATCCGGTGGGTGGTTCTTTTCTACTAGTCGCTGTCCATAAATACTATTGAGAACCTCCAAAATAACACCGCACCAATGCGATATGCGTTCCGAACCGGAAGACAACGGTAATACCAAGTCATCCAACGCTTGGAGCGCCGCTGCTAGGTTTGCGAATTTACCTGGCTCCCCTCGCAGTCGACCTGTATGACTTGGCAAGTGTGTTTCGTGAAAGTCGTCACTCATCGATATTAAGTCATCGACGATGCCTGCGTCGATGAGGTATTGTTGGATGTCGGGCAGACGAAGCAGTGATGAAAATGATTGATAACTATTGGATTCGATAAAGTCGCCGAGTAGTCTCAATGTAGAGACGACAATATTACCATGAAGTGAGCGGCCGTGCAGCGGATTAACGGGTGTAGATTGTCTCTCAAACAGACGTAAAATATAGGGTTCGTCATTGACGTCAGGACAGGCGATCACAAAATCTTGTTGCGTGGCTCCCGCTGTGGAATCCTCAGCGATGGCAGCGGCACAGGCCACGGCTTGTGCATTAGGAGATTCCACCATGGTCAGTTGGTTTGAGGAGATATCAATCGGCTGATCATGCCATTCGGGTACATTCAAGGCACCATTATCCTGGAAACGAGTACTTTCGCTTTCCGGTGCAAATGTGAGGACGGTCAAGTTGTCAGACACGTCGTTTAGCATTCCTTGCATGGTTCGGTTTATGTCAACACAACCAGCAACGATGATGTCCTTATCCGTAGAACATTCTGATTTTTGTACGGCTATCATTCGCGCGGTTTGGATGTCCCAGAAGCCTAATCGATCGAGCTCGGCGTGATAGGACTGCTGCAAGGCCTGAAGTTGTTGCCAGCGCTTTACCTCGGTCGCATGGCCGGATTCCTCGCAATATTTAACAACTGATTCAAAATTACGTTGATTACCAGCCAATTGAGTGTGTAATTTTGCCAATGTTTCGCCAATTGCATGCCACGGCGCAAAGTGATCCGAATGTGGAGGCGTGGGAAAAACGCAGTGCAATGCGTTATTGACTGCAGCCTTCCGCGCGACTCCAGCCCATAGCATCGCTTGCAATGAATCGGAAGCAGTCGGTTTTACCTTATATAGGTACTCCGGCAAACGACCGAGAGTGACCGCTGTCGGGGGGAAAAACAACAGTCCCTGAGTTTGGCAATGCGCAATCAATCGCGTTAAGAGCGATTTTACTGCCGTTGCCGCTGGCAATACAATAATTGTATCACTCAAGTCCAGCTCATTGTTTTGCGTATACTGAGAGGTCAGCCAGCTGGTAAGCGAATCGATTGGAGACGCATCCCAACCTAGATATACATGAGTTTGATTTTTCAAGTCGGGTTACACCATTATCTGGAATATTATTGGCTGTTAATCGCATCCATCCACCTTTGGACGTCGTGTTCCAAAGTGCACGTGGAGTTTACTACAAACAATCTAGAGTCATGAGATTTAATATTGATTTGTATTGTAATATATTCACGTGGTAAACAGTTAACCACGCGATCCGCCCATTCCACAAACACGTAGTGTTTAGACTGATACATTTCTTCTGGACCAAGCTGGTTGAACTCATCGGAATCAGCCAAGCGATAGGCATCTAGGTGATAAATGCCGTGGGTACCGACGTATTCGTTGCATAACACGAACGTGGGGCTAGTGATCGTATTGGCGGCAATGCCGCATGCGTGCCCAACACCTTGCACGAACGCCGTTTTACCCGCACCTAGCGTTCCAACTAGTGCGATTGTCGTTCCCGCAGGGATGCATTCTACTAATAGCTTGCCCAAATTATGAGTGTCCGACAAACCTTGACTAAGATACCTATGTTCCATTGTTTATTAACTTCGTGCCTTAATGGGAATAACCGCGAACATCTAATTGGGTCGTATCTCCGGAGTCCGTCATTAATAAAAATTCTGGATCCTGATTAATATAGCCGATCTTTGTGATAACAACATCGCCAGACTTGTTTTCTAAATGGCCATGATACTCTGAGGACGCGGTAAATAACAACTCAAAATCTTCGCCATCGTAAAGCGCTGCGGAGACCGCCGATTTGTCATTTGTAAGATGCGGTGAGGTGGGAATCTCGGACTCTAGAAGTGTCGCCCCATAATTCCCCGCCGTAAGGATGCTATGCAAATCTAACACGAGTCCATCGGTAATATCTGTAAGGCTATGAACAGCCTGATTGCCCCCCAAAATAAGCCCGAGTTCGACCCGCGGTTCGAATGTTAAGTGGTGGCCATCGCGGCTACCGCCGAGGGTGCCGGATACAAAAATGCTATCGTTGACTTCAGTGTCAAATCGAAATCGCAATTGGTCCTGTTTGGCTAGCCCGAGAATGGTCACATTAATGGTGAGCGGGCCATCATGGGAAATAAAATCACCGCCGATAATCGAACAACTATAAGCGTCCGAGATGGCAACCATTCCCTCGTACAACTTCTTGAGATCATCAAGTATGAATGATCTTGGGGCGACGATTGAAATAATAACATACTTGGGAACGCCGCACATCGCCGCGATATCACTGATGCTCGCCGCGACACATTTGCGTCCTATCAAGTTCAGGGAGGTTGAGGTGAGGTCAAAGTGGACCCGATCGACTAGACAGTCACTTGTAAGTAGCTGTTGCATTCCTGGCGGCGTGGTAAAAACTGCTGCGTCGTCGCCAATTCCAGGATTGGTATTGGTTTGTTCAGCAAGGGTCGTTTTCAGCCAGTTTATGAATTCGCTTTCCATGTGGCCATTTAACACTTTTGGTGGCACTATGGAAAGGCCACGAACGAAAGCCGTGGCGCAGGAACTGTCTACGGCAGGTTGCCGAATAAACTAGTTCTGGAATAGCTCGCCGTAAAGAAAATCATTATTGCGATAGATATAGAAGGACATCGGCTTCCTAGTTTGAAACAACTCCGTGTCGAGAACATAGTTTAAGTTTTCAAAGGTTACCGTTTCCCAGCGATGTAGCCCCAATAGAATGTCACCGGTTTTCAGACCCTCTTTGGTGGCGGGACTAGTTGCTTTTACTTCGGTGATCTTCAAGCCGCCACGGTAGTTAGTTTGTTTACTCGCCACCTTGAACTTAATCGGAATGACACGTATTCCAATTTCCTCCCAAACCCGCGCGGAGAGTACGTCGTCTTTGGGCAAGATGTCTTGCAGCGAAAGAGAGAGCACACGTGATGTTCCGGTTCGTTCGATAGTGACTTCAATTTTGTCGCCTTGTTGTGATTGTAGCAATTGCTGATATACGAATGCCGGCCATCCAATAGCATCACCATTTAGATGCGTAATAACATCGTCCTTTTTTAATCCTGCGTTGCTGGCAAGGCTGTTTCGACTGACGTCTGCGACAGTGACACGTGGTGCCCGCTGTTTAAAAGATACGGCCAAGTTGAGACCGACATCCACGCGTTGCTGGCTACGATTCATGAGTATTTCTTTGGCAACGGACATTGCACGATCCATGGGAATCGCAAAACCGATTGCCTGTGCCCCAACTCGAACGGCGACGTTAACGCCAATAGCATCACCCTGAATATTAATCAACGGACCGCCAGAGTTGCCGGGATTAATACTGGCATCCGTCTGGATGAGATTTTCATAGTACTGGTCCGTATGCACCTCGACACGTCGATGCAAGGCGCTGATGATTCCTCGCGTAATCGTGTCTTCATAACCGTATGCATTGCCAATCGCGATGACCGTCTCGCCGAGCATTAAGTCCGATGATGTGGCAAGAGACATGACTTGAAATTCTGTGTCCGAGCTAATCTTGATAATCGCCAAGTCGACCAGTTCGTTAAATCCAACAAGCTTTGCGGAATGACGTGTATCAGGATGAGTCGCAAGCGGGTTCAATTTGACTTGGATATTGTTTATGCCCGCAATCACATGATAGTTCGTTAAAATATATCCACTGGAATCAATTATCAATCCAGTGCCCATCCCATTTACCTGCGAAGATTCTCGCTGTCCGGTAAATGTCTTACTTGCCGTGGTTTTTTTGCCACTGATATTGACGACAGACGGTGCGGCCTTCTGCACCGCGAGGACGATGGGGGAATATCGACTCGGAGGTTCTTGGGCGATTGTGGACGCAACGATCAACAGCGCTGCTATAACAGCTGCAATTTTCACGAGTTGTTGCGGTCGTAAGAACAAGGAATTGTCATTCCCAAATACATAAAGAAGCGTTCAGGTCACATTACATCACCAATACTTCATATATCGGTTGGCGGGATTGTAAGTGTTGACTCAGCGGTCCTGATACCGGAGCATCGCTAGAACCGGACCAATTTAACAGCACTTCTTAGGCAGTAGAGGACCGTTTTGCCTTCTTGATGATGCCGCGTAGAAACTGAAAGCTCAGAAACAATAGCAACGGGTATACTGGCCACAGTCTGAATAGAACGTTCAGGTCTGTCGTGGGGATAGACTGTGCGGTTTGATGCAGATCTCGCAAATCTGAAAGGCGCATCGTATCGAATGTCGCAAAGAGTCCAAGGACACCAAGCGTCAACAATAGCAAAAAACAACCAGCGCCTGACATGACTCCCTTAAAGGCGTCCGTTTCTGTGGGGTGCGTGTTAAAGAGCTCAATCTGCCTACCCCTTTTTAACGACAATGGGATCATCTCTGCGGTTTCTCGGGCCTTCGCGTATTCAAGCCAAGTAGGTGAAATATCATTGATTCCCGATGCAAAAATAGTGGAAAGCTGGGTGGCAGTGGTTTCGCTTGAAAACGAACGCGATGGATTGATTCGCTGCTCGTTTGAAAATGTGTATTCAGTGAGCGCGTGCGATTTGTCACTATTGGACCATTGTACGATGGTCCCATTACGCATCTCTAATGTGATGGAAATATCCAGTTCGGCGGCAGGCGATATTGGGATAGAGGTTCCCGGCGACAAGGCATACAGATACTTTGATTCACCAACAATCGCCCGGAGTTGGAGCAAGTCCCGAGTCAAGGCGGATGTGATTGTTTTCAAATGACGAGTGATCGCAGATTCACGGATATTGATCTGGGAAACTGGACCTAAGTCATCGGCCGACAATCCCTCGAAGCATATGGTCGACAATTCCGTATCGGATTCCGTGCGAATCATCTCCAGTTCATAGGCAAATAGAGAATCCGCATCTGGATCGACAAAAATTAGCGATGAGCCGTTAGAAACTAGACTGCGCACAATATCTTGATGCGAGTCGTCTTTCAAACTTAATGCGACGAATAGATTTACATTTGAGTCAGCGGCCAACAGTTCCGCCCAATCACCTAGCACGCGGGTGGTGGCTTGGTGGTTTTCTGGAACGCACTGGGCGTCGTCGACGTAAATCCCAGAGCAACGACCGCCGATAGCAACTGCACGTTCAAGTATCTCTACGCAATCGGTAGAGAATCCAAGAAACACGAACTCTGGAGGAGGGTAGTTCATAGCTAAGGTGACAAACGACAAGTGTAGAGAACAGCCGAGTTGACTGGGAAAACATTCCGCATCTCTTAAACTAAATTCCGAACTGTTGTCTGTCAACAGACAGATTGCATTATGCGTCGCCGTAGCGGCTATTGCTATGCAACTCGCGGCGCGCGCAATAAGAGATTTGGTGATTCCACGCGGTCGTCAATCAGACACCGCCGAAGATAAGGATACAGCAAGTTGATCATAGATTCGACTGATTGTACTTGAATCACAAAAGAGCCCGCTAATGGAGGAATGTGAGTGGCACAAATAATACCATTAGCGCCGTTTTCGTATGCCTGCATTACATCTTTCAATAGCGAATAGTTTTCGCAGCAATGAATATAGGTATCACCCAGTTTGACAGATTGCGCGTTTAGGGCGAACCGAGTTATTTCCGTGCAGGCACCGAATATCGGCTCGATATCCCCGAGGATAAGATTCGCCTTCAGAAACTTTGTTAACACCGACGCCGTGAGTTTGGTTCCAGCGGGGGGCATTACAGGCTCCTATCAGATGAGGATTTGTCAACCCCGGGAAACGGCAGGATGTCCACGCCGTATACGGGTTCGGGGTAGAGTAGTTGGTCCAGACATATGTCGGTAATTTGACGGTCGTCAAAATACAACGTCTGATTGCCCAGTAGATGTTGTGTGCGAAATCCCTTACCGGTGATCAGCACAGTGTCGTCTGTATTTGCATGGGCTAAGGCCCAGACGATAGCTCGCTCCCGACTGATGATTATCTCCGCATTGCCGGGTCGGCGGTATCCATCGAGTACATCATGGGCGATCGAAAGGGTCTCTTCATTAGCCGGATCATTTTCGGTGATGATCGTAATGTCAGCAGCTTTTTCCGCAATTCTCCCCATGTCGGCCCGAAACGGTGGTGCCGTATTTGCACTGGGTCCGTAGACAACAATTAGCCGTCCAGCGGTGATTTGCCGAGCGCTGTGTAGTGCGTTGTGTAATGTAATAGGGGAATTCGCGGCATCAATATAGACTTCAAAATCCTGACCACGAGAAATCCGTTCAAGATGACCATGAATGGAATCAACGCGGCCAATAGCCTCCGCAATTTCCGGTAGTGAATAACCTTCCAGTAACGCAATCGCGGTAACTTGCAGACAATGATAGACATGGTGATGACCAATAATGGGCGTAAACAGGACGGCCTCTGCTGTACCGGCGTGTATTCGTAATCGTTGCCCGTCGGCACTATGATTAAGGTGTTCGACCCATATGTCGCAATCGTCGTTTGCGCCAATCGTTAATGTTGGGCTGTCTATTCGTGGTAGGTCAAATCGCGACGCTGCGTCGTCTGCGTTGATAATAACCACACCGGTTGATTTCAGAGAGCTGATGATTTTAGAGACGGCACAGCGTGATTCGGAGCCTGAACCGTTGGATTGTAAATCGGTTAGTCTGGTAATGACCGCATAATCTAGTTCGATGTAGGCGGAAGTTTGATCCGCTAAAGTTTGCTGATTTAGTTCGACGCAGGCAAATTCGCATTCGTTGGTGACCATAGCGCCAAGCCAATTTGCGTAGACCTTCGAATCCGGTTTAATTCCAGGAAAATCGGCAACGTCTTTTCCATTGTCAAAACATAGATCACTCAGCGCGCCGGTTTTCTTTCCTAAAAATTGAAATACCTTTTGGATAAGGAAAGTAGCGGCTGTCTTACCACACGTACCACTAATTCCTATCGTCCGTAGAGTTTTGCTCGGGGAGTCAGCCGAATGGTGCGCTGTTCTTGCGTAGGCTACTCGGGTGTCCGGGACAATAAACGTGGGTATGTCGGTAGGCAATATTCTTTCAGCAACGATGCCAGTGGCGCCCTTGGCAGCAACAATCGCGATGTCATCATGCCCGTCACCAGCCTCGGAATCAACTGCAAAAAATAGATTACCCGATTCACAGGACGCGGCATCAGATGTAAATCCCGTAAAACTGCGAGGGGGTGTGTTGACCGGTAGAAATTCGGTAAGACAATCCAGCATGTCTAACTCGAGGAGTTGGTTTCTCCGCAGCATTTAAGCGTTCCATCCATGGGTGCTAAATATG
>CAWVZW010000099.1:0-12446 GCA_963934735.1 uncultured Planctomycetaceae bacterium | reverse complement strand
GTGGCGTTAAACCACCCGCTGCAAATCCATTTGGCGGTGGCGCTAAACCACCCGCAGCAAATCCCAATCCATTTAAGTAACGATGTAGGGGCTTGGCATTCAGATATCGTTGCCCGACTAGTATTAAATGGGTGGTCACGCATTAGCCGTGCTCCGTACATAATAGATCAATTGCCGAACTTGTACGGTTTCTAACAAATAATCATCTCGGCCACTTGACCGTTGCCGGCGCACATTGCAAACTCTGTGGTTGTACTGCTGTTTTTTAACAGCGGAAGAGCGTTGCTCTTTTCATCATTAGCTGTTTGTTATTACCGTTACGGTATGGAATTGTAGGAATATGTCCTCGCCTCCTGTTCGACGTGCACTGATTAGCGTTAGTGATAAACTTGGTTTAGTTGATTTTGTCCGAGGGTTAGAAGTTGCCGGTGTTGAAATCTATAGCACTGGTGGAACTCGCCGTCATCTAGAGCAAAGTGGAATCGATGTCTTAGATGTAAGTGACTATACCGGTTTTCCCGAGATGATGGATGGACGTTTGAAAACCTTGCACCCCCGGATTTTTGGTGGAATTCTTTGTCGCCATGATCGTCAAGACGATATGGATTCATTAGAGGAACACGAGATAGATACTTTTGAGCTAGTCGTTGTAAATCTGTATCCCTTTGCAGCAACCATCGCTCGGGCAGATGTAACCCGCGAGGAAGCAATCGAACAAATTGATATTGGTGGTCCGAGTTTGGTAAGAGCGGCAGCCAAGAATCATCAATTTACGACGATCGTCACCAATACGCTGCAGTACAGTAGTGTGCTTGAAGAAATTCAAGAGTATCAAGTCACCACGTTGGAAACACGTTATCAACTCGCTGCCGCCGCCTTCGCAATGACCGCTCAATATGATCAAGCGATTGCTGCTTATTTTGCGGAAGCAGAACAGGATTCGCAATTTAACCAAGATCGTAACATTGGGTTGCGGCTCAAAGCAGAATTGCGCTATGGTGAGAATCCACATCAAGAAGCAGCGTTGTATTCCATTTCCGGTAGCCATGGCGCCAGCCTAGTGCAGGCTCGCCAATTGAACGGCAAGGATTTGTCCTACAACAACTTGTTAGATCTTGACGCTGCCCTGGAAATTGCCCAATCGTTTACAGATCCGGCATGTAGCGTAATCAAACATAACAATCCCTGCGGTGCCGCCGTGGGTGAATCCTTGTACACAGCAACGGAAAAAGCGATGGCTGGTGACCCACTCAGTGCCTTTGGTAGTGTGTTAGGTTTCAATCGTGTCGTGGATGAGCAAACGGCTGAATTGTTGGCCGAACCTGGATTATTTATCGAAGCAATCGTGGCCCCTGAGTTCTCAGCCGGTGCGATTGGAATATTGACGACTAAACCTAAGTGGCGTAACAATGTGCGGTTGATGCAAGTCGGTAATCTTGAGCAACGTGATACAGAATTGGTTTGTCGTCAAATCAACGGCGGGATGTTAGTGCAAGAGTCCGATACGGTTGCCGATGACTATTCGACCTGGGAAGTGGTGACGGAAACACAACCCGATGATTCGCTACGAGATGAACTACGATTCGCTTGGCAAATCGTTCGTCATATCAAATCCAATGCGATTGCCATTTGTCGTGATCAATCCGTGGTTGGTGCCGGAGCGGGACAAATGAGCCGAGTGGATGCGGTGAATATTTCGATAGAAAAAGCGGGTGAACGTACGACTGGGGCAGTCCTGTCTTCCGATGCATTTTTCCCGTTTCCCGATGCGATTGAATCTGCTGCTGCAGCGGGTGTTATCGCGATTATTCAACCCGGCGGTTCGCGCGGTGATGAGGCTGTCATCGAAGCATGTAACGCGCATGGTATTGCGATGATCTTCACCGGATGTAGGCACTTTAAACACTAATCGCCTCCGACAATTGAGATTTTGAAAGGGTTATCGAACGTGGTTGAAAGACTAGAAAGTTCGACCCCTGAGTTTCTGAGGTGGACGCTAGCTGTTGCTTGCAATCTCAAAGATTTTCCGCAGTGGAAGAATCCCGATAGAGTTGAACGACATTTGCGGGCGGTTCGTATCTGTGAAACTACAATTCGTGATGGACGTGTCTTAGACGGCATTTGTGTAGCTGCTCAACACGGTGAGGATCCAGCGGATGCCCTCGGTTTTCGAATCGCCGATGTCGTAGAATCGTTTGGGAGTCTAGAGGCGATTGCGAAAACTTGCGAACATTGCGCCGCTAATGCCATCAAAGAATTACACCCGACGGCGAATGTTGGCTGCTTTGGACTGATGCCCATAACAAATATCCAAGTACACCCGGTGAACGAAACGACCGTATTGGGCGAAACCAATTTGCAACAGCTTCTCGATAAAATCTTGAAGAACAATCTTGATCTTGGTTTACGTGTCGCTAAGCATTTCGCACCGACTCGACCAGTTTGGTATGGCTTATGGATTCCCGATTCGCCGACGCTACAACAACGACAGGTCCAATTGGAAGTGATGGACGAGCTGTTGATGTCTGTTACGGACTCACACGTCAATTCCGCGTGGAAGTTATTTGCCGCAGCTATGAGGATTAGCGTCGAACATGATTTGGAGATCAGGATTGAATTGTGTCCAGCTGGTGTACGTGACAATGTAAATTGGACAGTTCCGGAACACTGCCGCCGCTGTCATGCACCTTGGAAACCAGACTTGCGGAAAAGTATGCCAAGCTGTCAAATTTGTAAGTATCAAGGTAACCCCAATAAACGGCATCAAGGGTTTGTTCAAGGCAAAAGGCCCTACTGGAAATTGAGCCAGTTTTTGGGCGAACAACAGGCGGCTGTGTTCTTAGAACAATATCGCCAACGCGAAGGCAGATAACGTGGCGAAATCCGAAAGTGTATTAGACAAAATTGTCGCAACGAAACGCGATGAAATTGTGCGCGCAAAAGCGACTCTGCCTGAAGCGGAATTGCTTGTTCGAGTCGCAGATGCACCACCAGTACGGGATTTCTTTGCTGCTCTGGCGGCTCCTGGTGTTATCAAGCTGATTGCAGAAGTGAAGAAAGCGTCGCCTTCCGCTGGGTTGATACGCAAGGATTTTGATCCGGTGGAAATAGCACTTGCCTATGCTAACCATGGCGCAACATGCATTAGTTGCTTGACCGATGAGGAGTATTTCCAAGGAAAGCTCGGTTATTTGGCGCAGATTCGTGAGGCCGTTTCACTGCCTGTTCTTCGTAAAGATTTCATTGTTGACGCATATCAAGTGCTCGAAGCACGTGTGGCGGGAGCTGACGCAGTTTTGCTCATTGCCGAATGTCTCACGGACGTTGAATTGAAGCAACTTTATGATTTTGTCGTTGAATTGGAAATGACTCCTTTGGTTGAGTTCTACGCGGCTGAAAATTGCCGGCGAGTACTCGATGTAGGGGCAACCTTGGTTGGCGTAAATAATCGCAATCTACATACCTTCGAAACGGATTTACAGCATACGATTGCGATGCAGGCAGAATTGCCAGCTGAGTGTTTGTTAGTGGCCGAAAGTGGCATTGGCACTCCAGAAGATGTCGCTATGCTTGCCGGACAAGGTGTCAATGCAATGCTTGTGGGTGAAAGTTTAATGCGTCAAGCCGATATAGGCGGCGCTGTCGAAAATCTCTTATCACTTGTCCAAGCATAAAAACTATTTTTTTGCTTGGAAAATGAAACAACGCCGTTTGAAATATTTATAAACACAGCAGGATACCCCCCTACTGGTGCAAATCTTGCACAATCGGTATAGAGCCCAGATTCTGAATTCCCTATACTTTTGCGACGAAGAAAATGAAGGGGGAAGTCCGTCGCAATAAAGGCAAATTACGATGATTCCCCGCTGCGCAAAGGTTCTGCCGCACACCCACCTCCCCTTTCGATTCCTGGTACTCATTATTGCAACCCTGCTTTCGCTGGGTTGTGGAACGACCAAGACCAAGACAGGAACAGATCAGTTGTTGATGTCGAACGCGGTTGATTTAACAATCGGTGATTTGGATTTTAGCACTGTTGCTGGTGAAAAAGTATACTTGGACACGCAGTTCATAAATGTCAAAGGATATGGATTCGTCAATTCTCAATATATAGTTAGTTCGCTGCGGCAGCAGTTAATTGCGCATGGTTGCGAATTACTCGATTCCAAGAGTGAGGTGGACTATGTCGTTGAGGCTCGTGTCGGTGCACTTGGTACGGATAGTCAAACGATTACCTATGGGATTCCGGGTAACAATACCATTGGTAACATGGTGTCATTGCTCCCCAATGCTCCCGCCGTTCCAGTCATTCCCGAGATTTCGATTGCCAAGCGAGATGACACTGCGGGCATTGCAAAGATAGCGGTCTTTATTTATGAAACGAAAACCAAGATGCCTATTTGGCAATCGGGTGTTGAATACGCACGAAGTACATCTAACGATATGTGGATTTTTGGTGCAGGTCCACTACAATGGGGAACGGTTCATGGGCAAACCAAATTTGCCGGCACACCTATTAATTTTGGTGACTTTAATCTAGCCAAATGGCTTCGCCCGAAGGAACAACCATTGGATGCTGAACACGCGATCTACTTCAATAAGTTTAAGTTTGGCAACCCATCCTCTTCCCTAGTTCTTCCGGCCGCTTATATTCCCGCTGACGGGTCAGAGGGTGAACCGGATGAAGAAGTTAAAGACCCAGATGAACCGGCCGTTTTCAATCCTGACCCAGCAGCTCGTCAGATACCTCAATAACTACTCTCTTCTCATCACTAAACTGGTTCTAGATGTCGACTTCCGGATTCACTACGGATCAATATGAACTGCTCGACTTTGGACTAGGTCGCAAGTTAGAGCGATTTGGCGAGTGGATTTTAGATCGCGAGGCCCCTGCGGCCGAAACACAACAACGCTCGAATCCCGCGTTATGGGAAACTGCCGACCTCGTATTCAAACGGTCCGCTGGTGGTGACGGTCAGTGGTCAGCCAACACACTTCCCTCCAATCCTTCGAATGAAAATATAAAAAAACTCAACTCAATCACGAAAACGGGCGCTGAGTTTGCGCCATGGGAGATTAGTTTTGGCAAACATTTTAAGCTGCAATTACAGCTGAGCCCAGTCGGGCATATTGGAGTATTTCCCGAGCAGGCTAAAAATTGGGCGTGGATCATGCGGCAAGTGCGGCGCGGCATCAAAGCGTTTGGAGAGCCGATACGAGTGCTCAATTTGTTCGGGTACACTGGCGGTAGTACTTTGGCCGCCGCAGTCGCTGGTGCTGAAGTCACGCACATTGATAGTGCGGGCAACATTATGGAACGTGCGCGAGAGAATGCCAAGATCAGTGGGTTGCAAGATGCTCCCATCCGCTGGATTCAAGAAGATGCACAATTGTTTTGCCAGCGCGAGGTAAAGCGAGGTAATACCTATCACGCGGTTATACTTGACCCGCCGAGTTACGGGCACGGTCCGAAAAATCAAGCCTGGAAAATCAATCAACATTTAGGGGAGCTGTTGACCAACTGCGGCGAACTCACTCAGGAGCAGCGTAGTTTTATGCTGCTGACTTCTCACACCGTCGGACTGGGCGCTGCTGATCTAGAGGCAATGTTCAAAGATCGAATTTTTGGACATTGCAGTGCCGGAGGCTCTACGGGCGAGATGCAACTTACAGGTAAGTCTTCGTTGCGTTTGGGAGCGGGAACATACATTCGTTTCCCATAATGCTTCCGGCGGTTTGTTATTTTCGCAACAGATTTTTATGATTGGGATTTGCCGCGGCGTTGCCGTTGAGATTCATAGGCCAATATTGCCGCGGTTGTCGAGACGTTTAAGCTATCACCAATACCACACATCGGCACCGAGATATCTTGGCTATGACTCGAGTTCCACTGATCCGTTAATCCCGCCGCTTCGCTACCCAGAACGATGGCTGTACGCCCTGTTAGGTTGACATCGGAGTAACTGCAATTGCAGTCTACGATCGTGGTGAATGTATTAAAGTGATGGCTCTGTAACCATTCTTGAATATTTAGAGTTGTATCATGGACGACGGGCAGGTGAAAAATTGCACCTGCGCTTGATCGAATCGCATTTGGATTGCACTCGTCACATTCCGAATCGGCGAGGATGATTGCGGTAACGCCTGACGCGTCAGCGGTCCGAGCGATGGCCCCTAGATTTCCCGGCTTTTCGATCCCCTCGAGCACAAACACAACCTCGGAGTTGGTTACTTCAAGCGCCGCTAATCCAATTCTATCCGGTGTTTCCACGACGGCAATTAATGCCAGCGATCGTTGACCGTAGGCGATCTTGTCCATGACACTGGACGTCACTTCTATCGCTGCAGCACCTTGCTTCGTTAACGTGGCGATTAACATGCGGTCCGAGGCACTACAGCGTGCCTCGCAGAAGTAGGTTTCCAGAAAAGTATATTTAGCCTGTTGTGCCCGTTCAATTTCTCGGATGCCATCAATTGTGAATCGGTTTTGTTGTTGCCTGCCTTGGCGTGTGCGGAGACGGACAAGTTCTTTAACCCGCTCGTTTTGCAGACTTGAGATGATTGCATCCATCGCTTAGCGAAGCCTCATTGATTAATTAGATGCGATCGAGGCAGTGAACGTTAACAGCGTTTCGTTACCTTGACGGTTACAAAAATCGCCAAAGGTTTCATTTTGTTGTCGGTCTGTCTTGAAAAATTCAAACAGCTTGACGATCAGGGGGACGACCGTTTCGCTAGGCACCATGTCCCGATGGACAAATGCCAAACGGTTCCCCAGACGCGTACCGCCGACGTACAGGGTGTATTTATTTTGGGCGCGACCTACTAGGCCGATATCGGGGTTATAAGGACGGGCACAACCATTGGGACAGCCCGTCATTCTGAGTGTAAACTTTTCCTCGGCGAGACCCATTTTTTCTAGCGCGACCTCTAGTTCGTCAATCATGCCGGGCAATGCCCGCTCACTTTCAGTGATGGATAAGCCACATGTTGGCCAAGCAACACAGGCCATCGACCAACGGCGAGCATTCGAGTAATCTTCGCTCAAGGGCACATCGTGGCTGACCAGAATTTGTTCCAGTGTTTCTTTATCAGCTTCAGCAATGTTTGTGAACAATAAGCTTTGATGAGCGGTCAGGTGAATACCTGGTTTTAGTTGTTGGCAGATTGTGCGGAGCGCCGTTTTTAATTGGCAATCTTGCGTATCTTGGATACGACCGTTTTCAATATTTAATCCATAGAACCATTGGCTGTCACCCTGAGCGTGCCACCCCATATGGTCGTCATGTTCAATAACATCGGTTTCCCGAGCTGGCTGGAGGGTCGTGCCAAGATATTGTTCAACAGTTGATTTAAACTTATCCATCCCCCAGTCATGAATGAGATATTTAAGGCGTGCGACTTTACGGTCGCTGCGATTGCCGTGGTCGCGTTGGACTTTGACCACTGCTTGGACGATATCGAGGACGTTTTCAATCGTGGCGAAGCACAATTTTTTACCGAGTGCTGGAAACGTTTTAGCAGCACTCGGCGTCTGGCCCTGCCCACCGCCGACGAGTACGTTATATCCCACGACCTGATCGTTTTCTATTTCGGCGATTAATCCCAAATCATGGGTATAGACGTCGATGCAATTATCATCAGGCAACACGACACCGATTTTAAATTTGCGAGGTAGATATTGTTTTCCGTACAGCGGTTCGATGGCATCGCCGCTTCCCTTGAGTGACGTAGTTGTTTCACCACCCACAAGTTCTTTTTCATCGGACTCGGTGTCGGTGAGCCACAGTTCATGATAGGAGTTGGTTTTTGGTTTCAAGAGTGCTGCGATAGCTTGTGATAACCGCTGAATTTCTTGGTGCTTGTCTGTATTGTATGGAGCAGGACAGCACATGGTATTTCGAGCGACATCGCCACAAGCCGCTAATGTGGTGAGTTGCGTGTCGTTTATTATTTGCAATGTCTTGCGGAGATCTGCTTTAACCACGCCGTGCAGTTGCAGTGCTTGTCGGGAAGTGACTCGTAGCGTGGAATTGCCGACTTCATCACAGAGATCTAACTCGGCAAGTAGTTGGTCACTTGTGAGCACACCTCCAGGGATACGCGTCCGCACCATATAAATAAATCGCTTCTTAGAGCCATCTTCTCGAATTTGACCTCGTACATCGCGATCATCTTGTTCATAAGTACCGTGGTGCTTTAGTAGTTGGATGCTACCTTTTCCAAAAAACGCATTTTCGTCGACGAGCTCTTCGGCAATGTCTCCGCGCAGATAATCGCTGTCGTTTTTGAAGACTTCAACATTACTTGGTTTAGGTCCCGGTTCGGTCATATTTATTTCGATCTGAGTTCGACATGAATGTTACTGGAATAAACTATTCTACCGCCGCGTTGGATGTTTGGATACGAGCGGCAGTCAGTGTGTTATGCATCAGCATAGTGACGGTCAATGGCCCGACTCCACCAGGTACTGGTGTGATGTGTTGCGCAACTGTGGAGACATCGTCGAAATCAACATCACCGACAAGTCCCTCGTCGGTTCGATTAATACCAACATCGACCACTGCGGCTCCAGGTTTGACCATATCCGCCGCGATAAATTTTGGTTTGCCGATGGCTGCAATGAGCACATCAGCGGTTCGCGTAATTGCGGCCAAGTCAGTTGTGCGGCTATGGCAGATCGTGACCGTAGCGTTTGCCGCCTGCGGTCCACGTGTTGAATCACGATTCACGAGTAACATCGCCATGGGTTTACCGACAATTTCACTGCGGCCAACAATAACAACGTGTTTTCCGGAAAGTTCGACGCCGCACCGATCCAGTATCTGTTGGATTCCGTGCGGTGTACAAGGCAGAAATCTAGGACGTCCTTGGGAGATCAGTCCGACATTTTCTGGGTGAAACGCATCGACATCTTTTTCGGGGTTGATGTTGTCGAGAATTTGCGTGCTATCGAGTCCGGCGGGTAGCGGCAATTGAACGAGAATCCCGTGCACTTGGGGGTCGTTGTTTAATTGAACAATTAGATCTAGTAATGTTTTTTGTGTTGTATCAGCGGGTAGTTTATGAAGTTGACTACTAAGCCCGACCCGTTCACAAGCGCGTTGTTTGTTACGCACATAAACTTCGCTTGCCGCGTCCGCGCCTACAAGAACGGCCGCTAGACATGGAGTTACTCCCGTCTCTTGTGTAAACCGTGATGTTTCATCGGCAAGTTCGGCTTGAACTTCTTGCGAGATTGCTTTGCCGTCCATGATTTTAGCTATATCTGTTGACACGGGTTAGCTCCTTGGGCAGTGAATCTGTGGCGGCGATAAATGGTTGGGTGCAAAAATACGAATATCGATTCTTTGATTTTACGACGAAAGACTATCTTAGGCGAGTGGTTGCGGTGTGCTGTTTCTAGGCGGTAAAATGAAGGAAATTAAACGCTGGTGAAAACTAACGATGATTACCGTCAAAAGGGGCATTGTTTGATGCAAAGTGACTCGAAAAACGATGATGCAGAATTGTATACGGATGAATTAGATCCAACTTTTGTAAATTCTCGACGCGAAGCGTGCATTATTTTTTGCGCATGGCTCGTCGCACTTTGTTGGTGTGTACCGTTTTGTTATTTGAATGGTTACAACGTTGCCGACCCGGAAAATATTCCGATTACATTTGGGATGCCATCTTGGGTCGTCTGGGGAATTGCGATGCCATGGATTGCGGCAGACGTGTTCACAGTTTGGTTTTGTTTCTTTTATATGAAAAACGATGATTTAGGAGTGTCTCCTGAAGAATTGGCCGCGATCGAAGCGGAAGGTAGCTAATTAAAATGCAGATCCCCGAATTAATATTGTTTGCCGCAGGCTCCAATGCCGCGCTCATTACGTTTATATTTTACACGCTCGCTGTATTTGGCATTGCTGCATTTTCCAATCAGATGCTCAAGGGCAAGAGTTTTATTAGTGAGTATTTTTTAGGTAGTCGTGGCCTAGGAGTTTGGGCTTTCGCATTGACCTTTGCTGCAACGAGTGCCTCGGGGGGGAGCTTCACTGGGTTTCCGTCCAAAATATATTCGCACGGTTGGGTTTTGGCGTTGTGGATTGGCGCTTATGTGGTCGTGCCTATTTGTACGATGGGATTGCTCGGCAAACGAATAAATCAAGTTGCTAGAATTTCAGGTTCGATCACTGTCCCTGATGTCCTCCGCGATCGATTTGAAAGCGCTCGCTTCGGTTTAATGGCAGTCGCATTGATCGTGTTTTTCATGGTATTCAATCTGGTCGCGCAATTCAAAGCGGGCGCCATGATCCTCAAAACACTGCTAAGTGATGTTGAAATATTTCGCCGAGCGGCTGAGTTTTTTCAGACGGTTATGGAACCTTGGAGTTTCTTAGGAACGGATTCGGGGTACTTGATCTGCTTGCTAGCGTTTGGCATCGCGGTGATTATTTATACGACTTACGGCGGATTTCATGCAGTTGTCTGGACGGACGTTATGCAGGGGGTCGTGATGGTGGTCGGCGTTTTGATTATGCTGCCGTTAGCCATTATGATGGTAAATAATTTGGCCTCTAAGGATGATTCGAGTGATGCCACGGGGATGGCCTACGTTACACAGGAGATGTCCAAGCTTGTGCCGCCGGTGCCGACCGATGCGCAACTACAGGTCAGCAGTTCCTCTAACAAAGATCGGTTGATTGCGTCGGGTACGTGGATTGCGACAGATAGTGATGATGGCACTTCTCGATTGTTTCGCACCGGAACTGATGTCAAGATTGTGGCAGGTCAACAGGTGACCGCAGGTGAGCCGGTCAAGATGATGGAGTTGGTGAATGCATCAGATATAAAACAGGTATTGGGAAATCCGGACGTCTATACGATAGTTCGTGATTTGCAGTTAGTTGAATTAAGCCAAACTCCCTATGAGTATGGTGCCCAACAGAAAGGAACGTATGTAACAGGTCCCGGCCCATCACCTAATAGTGACGTTGGTTTCTTGCCGTTGAGCCTAGCATTTTCGTTTTTCTTCATGTGGGCAATATCAGGTGCTGGGCAGCCGAGTAGTCATGTACGCCTGATGGCGTTCAATAATACGGACACGCTCAAAAAAGCGATCTTTACTGTTGCTATTTATTACACGCTGATCTACTTCCCGTTGGTGATGATATTCTGTTGCAGCCGCTTGTTGATGCCTGGCATGGAGATGGAGTCGGACCGTATTATGCCGGCGATGGCAGTCTTTTTGACTGAAGGAGTTGGTATGGGTTGGCTAGCTGGTCTGTTGGTGGCAGCGCCTTTTGCAGCAGTCATGTCGACCGTGGACAGTTTTTTGCTCATGATATCCTCAGCCGTCGTGCGAGATATATACCAGCGAAATGTTAATCCGGATGCATCCGAAGCGAAGATCAAAAAAATGACATACGCGGTGACCATTATTGTCGGTACAGCAGCGATGTTGGGGGCAGTTAATCCACCCCAGTTCTTGCAGGACATTATTGTTTACACCGGAAGTGGTCTCGCGGCTTGTTTCTTGGCTCCGACGGTATTCATGCTGTATTGGCCACGTTCCAATAAGGAGGGGTGTATGATTGGAATGCTGTCGGGCTTTGCGGCTCACTTCAGTATGTATTTATTAGGAGCGTTTACTAATGGTAGTTTCTTTAAACCTCACCTATTGATGAACATGGATCCGATTATTGTCGGTTTGTTTGTGTCATTTTTGGCGACCTACATCGGATGTTTGATTTCGCCTGCGCCTCCACGGCGTCTCGTGAAGAAGTATTTTTATAAGCGAAAGGACTTACAGAAAACCTAATGTTATTATTTGACGGGCATTTAGATATTTCTATGAACGCGGTTGAGTTTAACCGTGATTTGACGAAATCACTGAAGGAAATACGTGATCGAGAAGCTGAAAAGTTGGATTACAAAGACCGTGGCAAGGGAATCTTGACGCTTGATGAAATGCGCAAGGGTCAAATTGGTGTTTGTATTGCAACGCAAATCGCGCGGTATGTTGCTCCTGAAACCAATATGCCAGGTTGGAATAGCCCCGATATCGCCTGGGCGATTACACAAGCACAACTCGCTTGGTATCGCGTTATGGAAGACCAAGGACAGATGACGCAAATCACGAATCGGGATGAACTCAACGCTCATGTTGATTTATGGAAAACAGCGGAAGATCAATCAGAGCTCCCGATTGGATATGTCTTAAGCCTCGAAGGCGCCGATTCAATTATCAACTTAGGCTACCTCGAAAAAGCGTATGCCTATGGTCTGCGGGCGCTGGGACCTGCTCATTACGGACCCGGTCGTTATGCCCCAGGTACAGGGAGTGAAGGTGGATTGGAATCAGGTTGTAAAGATTTGCTGTTAGAGATGCAACGATTAGGCATCGTCTTGGATGTTACGCATCTGACAGATGAAGGCTTTTGGGAAGCGCTTGATATTTA
>CAWVZW010000098.1:0-12488 GCA_963934735.1 uncultured Planctomycetaceae bacterium | reverse complement strand
TTGTCGAGCGTCGGTTCTCTGGCCGCATTGATTGCCTATCCCCTGTTTGTCGAAGTTATGTTCGACACCAAGAGACAGGGATGGATTTGGTCAACCGGATTTATAGTGTTTGCAATATGCATCACCATTCTCGGTCGAAACTGTTTTCGTGCCGCTGCAGTAACTCAAGATCTCGAACCAACTGAATCGAGGCCAATTCTTAAAAAAACGCCTCCACGACAACTTCTAAAATGGATTGGCCTGGCCTGCTTGCCCTCGATTTTACTGTTAGCCATCACGGATCAATTAACACAAGATGTTGCTGTGACGCCCTTTCTATGGGTTCTGCCGCTGGCAATTTACTTGATCAGCTTCATTATTTGTTTTGATCGACCTGCCTGGTTCAATCGCTCTTGGTATGCCGCTGCCACCGCTCTGCTTATCCTAGTGCTCAGCCTGCTCTATATTCGCGAATCGGTCGATGTATTTATCGGCGGAAGTTTGCTGCAAACACTTGCGGACAGCTTGATCGGCACCACGGCCTTAATGGCAACTACTCTGTTCGCCGTTTGCATGCTCTGCCATGGTGAACTGTATCAACTACGACCCGCCAAGAGAAAATTGACTCAATATTACGTAGCGATTTCCGTTGGCGGAGCCCTCGGCGGGCTCTTTGTCTCGGTTATTTGCCCGCTCCTCTTCACTCAATACCATGAATTTCATCTGGGCCTCGTGATCGCCTTTAGCGCCGCTGCAATCCTGTTGTTGCGATTAATACTTGATAAACCCGCCGTCACACAACTTGCCGTGGCACTTCCCGTCGGACTAGCCTTCGGCATTGTGCTCATTAGCCAATGGGGGATGACTCAGACTGACGCCCTTGTCGCCACTCGCAATTTCTACGGTGTCCTGCAAGTCACCACAACCGCAGCGACGGACAACACACCCGGAGTTAAAGAAATGCGTCATGGAAGAGTCGTTCATGGTGCACAACTTTTGAATCCGTTATTGCTGCGCGAACCAACGACGTATTACGGTCGCAAAAGTGGTATCGGGATCGTCTTCAACACACTCGAGAGCGTCGGCCTATCAGGCACGCCCGCACCTCTAGACATCACGGCGGTCGGACTCGGTACCGGAACCCTCGCCGTCTACCCATCCAATATCGATAGCATGACATATTTTGAAATCAATCCGGACGTCATACAACTTGCTAAGGAACACTTCACTTTCCTCCAATCCTCCGCCGCAAACGTAAAAACCACCACTATCGATGGCAGATTAGGTGTAAAAACATTGTTGCCGCACACAACCGATCTGCTCATACTAGATGCATTCAGTAGCGACTCTATCCCGACCCATCTCCTGACTCTCGAAGCGTTTACAATCTATCTCAATCGCTTGCGAACCGACGGGGTCATATGCATTCACATTAGTAATCAACATCTTGATCTAACCCCAGTAATAGCAGGTGTTGCGGCTCATTTTGACCTTGGTATACGTACAGTTCAATCGCAAGGACGGGTAACGCTTACGGAAAGCACCGACGACGCGTTATGGTGTATTCTAACTACCAATAAGATTGTGCTAGCGACATTGGATCAACAAGAATCAGTGACTAAAGTTGCACCGGAAACCGCAATCACACCTTGGACGGACCAATACAGTAATCTGTTGGGAATTCTGAAATGAGCAACAATCACCAAATTCGCATATTTCGATGCCTGTGCGCAATTGTTGTTGTCCTCTCCGTCGCCGCGTTAATGGCAGCCGCAAACCAGTTCGGAATGCCGACATTATTCAACCGCGCACTGCCCTGTTTAGTTTTTTGTACGACGATCGTTGTGTTCGTGGCTGCCCTAGTGGGTCTATTTGCACCGCAACAACGATTACACGACCCGACAACAACACTATTTCAAATAGCGGCTCCTAGTCTCGATTTGATCGAAACAAATGACAACGCTAGCAAGGATAGCCTAAAACGAAGTGTCTTGTTAATCGGCTATGCATTTTTTACGTTTGCGGTGTTGGCCAGTCGGTTCTATGTTCTTCATCAAGACCCAACCCACAGCGACCCTGCTGCATTTTTAAGGTTTGCCGAAGAAGTGCGCAGTTTCGGCGGGCCTGTGGAACTCGCCAATCAGCTGTATACCGGCCAATACACCCAAGCCAACCAGCACCCGCTATTGATTGCCATCCTGTCGCTCAATCCAACTTTAACATTTGCCAAGTCCATCAGTCTCTTCGCGAGCTTTGCGACATTAGTGTTGGTACTTGTACATGTTTCCAAAAAGTATGGCATCTGGCCAGCAACTCTTGTACTAACCCTGCTTTGTACAAATTCCGCGTTTGTCTATTTTGCCTCGCTCGCCACCTGCGAAAGCCTGCTCATCTTGATCATAACGAGTGTCTGGGTCGTTCTGGATTGGCAGTCCTCTAATCCCATATCAATGCGTCGATGGTTTCTCATCGGAATTCTTTTAGGACTCGCATATTTAACCAAGGGAACCGCGCCGATTTTTCTAGCCGGGGTCGTTGCGGGGTGTTTTGTAACACGTTGGACGACTATTGAATCCGGTAACCGCAAGCAACAATTAGTCAGTTCGTTGATGGCTGTGCTTGTCGTATGCGTAGGTTGGGTCGTAGTCGCCCATCCACTACTGATACGCAACGTCAAAGTCTATGGTCAGCCGTTATACAGTGCGAATCAAACATTCTTCTACATGGATTCATTTCCCCGCGGAGCCGATCCGTTTGGACAAGTTGCAGCGATGGGCACTCACGAGGAGGTACGCGCGGACTATTTAGCAAAGCATAGCTTGACAGATATGACAAATCGCGCGGTAACGGGAACTGGGTTGCAAAGTTTTGTATTTATACGTTCACTTGGCCCAACTCCACTTGATGACAGTCGCGTGCTATTTGGAATAATATTTTTATTACTTGCAGGCCTATCCCTGCTGCATGCATCGACGGCGATCAAGACGACCCTAGCAATTTGGATTGCTTTGAGTCTGCTGTTGTTTGGGTGGTACATTCCAATTGCTGTTGGGCAACGTTTCATGGCGCCGTTTTTGCCACTACTGGTAGCATTTGCTGGTGTCGGCATGTGGCGTGTCATGTCCTATATCCAACGGTGGCCTCGCACGACCGTTGTGTTAGTCTTCGGAGTCCTCTGGAACGCGATTTGGCTCGTCTGGACGACCATCACCATCTGGCCGTAGCGTCATTCATTGCCCGGAATTTTGATCTTTATCACCTAAGCTCTGCTGCCACGCTTGCAACAATTCCAGTGCTTTCATCGGCGTGAGGTTATTCAAATCCTGCTCTCGGACTTGATCAAGCAACGGATGCTCTTCATATCCAAACAACGACATCTGAGTACCATTCAATGCTTCTTCAGCGGAACCCATAACCGGCACGCTCTGCACTCCGCGTGAGGCCTCTAGATCGGCGAGGATTTCTTTGGCGCGGCGATTCACCCCGCGAGGCACACCGGCCAGTCTTGCTACATGAATTCCGTAGCTTTTATCCGCACTGCCTTCGATAATTTTGTGCAAGAAAACAACCTCATCGTCAAACTCTTTGACCGCAACGTTTAGGTTTGACAGTCGCTCTAACTGAGACTCTAAATTCGTCAATTCATGATAGTGCGTTGCAAACAAGGTTCGCGCTCGTACCTCCTCGTGGATATGTTCGATAATCGCCCACGCCAGCGAAACCCCATCGTAAGTACTCGTTCCCCGCCCAATTTCATCAAGAATAATCAAACTGGATTCAGTGGCCGTATTCAAGATTCTCGCTGTTTCTGTCATTTCCACCATGAACGTACTTTGACCGCGCGACAATTCATCGCTGGCGCCGACACGAGCAAATATTCGATCTGCGATGCCAATAACCGCTTTCTGAGCTGGAACGAAACTGCCGGCTTGAGCCATCAACGTAATCAACGCGACTTGGCGAATATAGGTGCTCTTGCCAGCCATATTTGGACCAGTAATCAACAACAGGTTACTACCCTCGGGATCCGCCAAAGTATCGTTGGCGATGAACGTTCCATCCGGTTCGATAATATCCAACACCGGATGCCGACCCTCGATAATCTCCAACACCGGTTGCGTACTCATTTCCGGTCGACAATACCCACGTAACACCGCTAACTCTGCAAGTGACAACAGCACGTCGAGTTGTGCGAGTTGGTCAGCCGTTTGCTTTAGCGACAATTGGCAAGCTTGCACTTCATTGCGGACTTTCACAAATATTTCGAGTTCAAGTTGCTGCGCGTTATCGTCGGCGGACAATATTTTTTCTTCGTGGTCCTTTAACTCTTCGGTGATATATCGCTCGGCATTCTTGAGCGTTTGTTTGCGTGTATATTCCACGGGAACACTGTCTTTGTTTGCATTGGTCACTTCCAAGTAGTAGCCGAATACTTTGTTGTATCCAACTTTCAACGTGGGAATACCAATACGTTCCGCTTCTCGTGCTCGATATTCGGCAATCCACTGTTTACCACCCGCCGCCAGCTTCTGTAGTTCATCCAACTGAGCATCAAAGCCAGCTCGAATCATTCCGCCATCACGAGTCGTCAGCGGGCATTCATCAACGAGTGCCTTGTCGAGTAATTCACATAACGAATCGTGGGGGTCAATATTCTCACGGACATCTGCCAGCAAGTTACATTGACACGGTTGGAGGTCCTTAAGAATTGGAGGCAATTGTTTAAGTGTTGTACCAATTTGCCCAAGATCGCGGGGACTAGCGCGACCTGTCGAAATGCGAGCGAGCAATCGCAAGATATCATACACTTCTTGTAACTGCTGACGCACGACGTCGCGGAGGCGATTGTCACCACATAGTTCCTGTACCGCATCAAAACGTTGCTCGATCTGATCGCAATCTGTCAAAGGGTTTCCCACCCAGTCGCCTAACAATCGCGAACCCATCGCCGTGACCGTCTTATCCATGATGGACAGCAACGAGCCCTCACGGCTACCATCGCGAATCGTGCGTGAAATTTCCAAGCTACGCCGACTCGCTTCATCGATTTCAAGCCTATCGCCAACTCGATAGGGCAGCAAGTTTTCGAAATGGTCGAGTGATGTTTTTTGAGTCGTGTGTAAATAATCCAGCAAGGCACCCGCGGCTCGAATCGCAGGACGATCATCATCGGTGAATCCAAAGCCATCGAGATGATGAGTTTGGAATTGTCTTGCCAATGCTGTTTCAGCGCTATCGTGTGAGAATGCCCAAGCGGGTCGACGAGTCAGCATAAATTGGTCGGCAAGATAACTAGGAATGAATTGGGCATCTTCGTCAACAATAACCTCCACAGGCCCAATCCTCACGATTTGGTCTGCTAGTTGCCCCAAGGTACAAACGGACGCCAAGAATCTGCCCGTAGATAAGTCAGCCCACGCCAAGCCGATGCGTGCGTCGTTAGGATCTTCGAGTAACGTGGTTTTACGACGACTATCATCCACATCCTTGACGACGGCCAATAAATAGTTACTTTCGCGTGGATCTAACAGAGCTTCGTCGGTGAGTGTACCTGGTGACACGATACGTACAACTTCACGCTTAACTAGGCCTTTGGCCTCCTTGGGGTCTTCGACTTGATCACAGACTGCCGCGCGATGCCCAGCTTTGATCAACCGCGCCAAATAACCATCGAGTTGATGATAGGGAAATCCTGCCATCGGGATGGGATTCTCGCCTTTGTCACGACTCGTAAGTGACAGTCCTAGTACACCGGAGGCAATCTGCGCATCTTCGTGGAATAGTTCATAGAAATCGCCCATCCGAAATAACAACAGCGCATCACCGCAGACAGATTTTGCGTCATCATATTGCTGCATCATCGGGGTTTTGGCCATAGCGGTCGATTTTAACTCGCATTAATGAAAAAAGAAACATGCCAGCAGTTGCAACTTATTTTTCCAAGAGCGGAGGTTGCGACTATTGAGCAACATCCGTCGTCGCGACTGCCCACTGACCTTCATTCTCATCCACGCCCAGAACAAGTTTCTGGATATTCGTAATCCCCTGTGCGTTCAGTGCTGACATCAATCGGTCACTAATATATTCAGCCAGTCGTTCCGCCGTAGTATTATTCATTGGTAAGATCACGCAATCCTCGAGCGGGAAAACCCAACGGCGATCCTCAAAGGTGACCAGCACTTCTTTTTCATCCGCCTGCACATTGATCGTCGGGTGCGATTCAGGTAGCAACATGCGATGGTCAAGTTCTTGAGTAATCGCTTGCAAAGCATCGCGCAATGCTATGAAATCGATTACATATTCATTTTCATCCAACGGTCCATAAACTTCAGCGAACACTCGGTAGTTATGGCCGTGTAGGCGTTCGCAAATATTTCCAGCGAATGTAATAAAATGAGCCGCACTGAAAATCAAGCTCTCTTTTTCCACTCGTACGCAGTATTGTTTTGTCATTTTAGTTCCGTGCACATGCGTGCGTTTACCTCTATCACATTCAGTATCATTGTCCCGTCGGCACCCAACCTTCGATGAGTCCCACAAATATTGCGGCGCCAATGAAATCCGCTGTCGTCCCAGGGTTACGTCGATGTCCATCGCTACGCAGCCAGAAATCGAGTTCGCTGAGTTCACGTACATAGCGATCTAAATCCTGAGCACGCGCATCCACAACAATATCTGCACGCCTCGCGGCTTCCTCCGCAATTTCAACGCCGCATTTCCTAGCAATCAAGCTATCCGGATGTCGACTCATAAATTGTACATGGGTTTCCACAATTGCTTCAGTCAGAATCGTCCCTACCTCTAGTTTTTCTCGAAGTGGTTGAACCGCATCCGTAAACAAATCAATGAACCCGTTTCCATATTGAGCCGCAATCAGATCCCGATCTTGGGCGGCGTGCATCGCTCCAAGTAACGACTGCGGCGCTGGATCTGCGATGTCCATCGATGCAACTTGCCCCATCCCTCCTGCACCGGCAAGTGTAATTGCTTGATATACATCTTGAGCATCTTCGACATTTAGCTCATTCAACACAATTTGCATTGCGACTTTGTCAAAGGTAGCAGTCTTAGCAAGGGGTGCCATAAGTAGCATTAAGCCTAGATTTGTATTCGTAGATACGACTGATTGAGTTGCTTGCAAGGCGGCGAGCACAATGCCCCCAACTCGATTCTCCGTTGCTTGATCAAATACGGGACCAATCGCGACTGCACTCGTTTGAAAATCATAAAATGTCAAATCTTCAAAGTCAGCGCCCCGATGAACATTCCCAGGTTTAGGTGCCGACACTTCCAATAGGCAAGCCAGCGTAGCCATTTGTCCGAGCGATTGTTGCGCCATTATTATTCACCACTAGCCATTGAAACGGATGACGCATCTGTGTCAAGAAAAGTTAAAATCGCTGCGAGGACTTCTTCTTTAGCATCCTCTAATACGTAATGGCCCGCATCAGCAATTTCCAGCGTGTTAGCCTCTGGAAAGATTTCTTGGAATTTACTTAAACACTTTGGGGAAAAACACCAATCCTGCATGCCCCAGATAAGCTGGATCGGTTTGTCCTTTAAGTGAGCGAGATTGTTTTCGATCTGCACAAGCTCATCGTAAACATGATGAGATTTTGAAAACGGGATATCTTTGACAAAGGCGTCGATTGCCACTCGGTTTGCGTAACCCTTATACGGGGCTAACAAACCCGCTTTGGCAGTATCTGACAATTTTGTGCGATTCATTGCCATCCGAGTGGCTGGTCGGGCAAATAGATTGAATCGCCGAATCGCCAGCGTTCCCAGCCAGGGAAATCGCAGCGCGAAAATACGCCAGGGAATATACAATGGTGGGAATGCTCCCGTATTTAGAATCGTCAAGCTGCGAATTTTGTCTGGACATTTCTCGGCCATCCCCAAGCCGATGGGACCGCCCCAATCGTGTACCACTAAATGCACGCCGTCCAACTCCAAGTGTTCAACTAGCAGTGTTAGATTTTGAATGTGTTGTGTCAGTGTGTAGGGATACCTCGGTGGCTTGCTACTCAGACCGCAACCAATGTGGTCGACGGCTATCGCGCGATAGCGATCCTGCAAGGATTGCAGAAGATGCCGATAGTAAAAAGACCACGTTGGATTTCCATGAACCATCAAAACCGGTGGGCCAGAACCTGTGTCCGCATAGTGCAGACAATTCCCATCATCCAATTCCATAAAATTGGATTCAAAAGGATATTCGTTTCTCCAAAGTTCGTCGGTCATGTCTATCCTAAACCACCTTATCGTATTGCTTGCCTGCGTTACTTGCTGTTGCGGTGATACCAGCGAGTGAGTTGCCAAGACGTCAACGATGGAAATATTCTATCCTGCCAAATTCCAATCAGTGCTGTCCACGACAAAATGCTTTCACGCGTTCCTTTTTCAATCGCACGGACTATTTTTCGGGCAACGACCTGTACGCTCATGCCCTTACCTGACTTGCTCGCTTGAGGCCCCGCCAACAATGAGTCAAAAAATTCGGTTCTGGTTGTACTTGGACTTACAAGTACAACATCAATCTTCTCATTTGACAACTCGGCTCGTAAGGCATCGGAGAATCCATGCAGTGCGAATTTGCTGGCGCAATATTCGCTGTTTCCTGGCATGGCAACGTGTCCTAACACGGAACCCACATTACAGATCACCGGAGACTGTGCTCTGCGTAGATGTTGGAGATGCCCGCGAATCAATTCCAAGGGTGCAATGACGTTTACATCCATTATTTGCCGTAGATATTCTGGTTTGGAATTGGCGAATGCTTGATGCGACCCGATGCCGGCGTTGTTAATTAGGACGTCCAGAGTTGAATCCCATTTTGTGTCGACCCACTGGATCATTTCCGCTCGAAAGTCTCCGCATGTTATGTCACCGGCGAGACAGTGAATGGTACCTGAGCATTCTTGTGTTAATTCTTGTAACTCAAGCAATCGATCTTCACGACGAGCGACTACTAGTATGTCATTCCCTGCGGCCACCAACTGTTGAGCTAGGGCATAGCCGATGCCACTCGAAGCCCCCGTCAGCAATATTCGCTTTGACTGTAATTTTCGTTTTGCCATGAATCGTCACGCCTCTTCCGTCGTTTGCCGTAGCCGTTGGTCGTCATCAGAGACCTCGGAAACGGTTGCTTCCGTGCGATCGATTTGTCCGGCGAATTTTACGGGCAGGCGGCAATGAATTGAAACCTCAGTATCGGAAAACTGTTTTGAGAGTATTTCGCCTCGGGCCGCAATGAAAGCCATGAGTTTTCCATTGGCAACATCGGTTTGCACATGCAGTTCTAAAAAAGAACGACTCAGCGCATCACTAACGGCCATGCTCAGGCTATCAAATCCCTCTTTCGTGACAGCGCTAATCGCAATGGCATGAGGATAGCGATTTAGAATCACATTCAACAATTGTGGAGTCGGCATTTGATCAATTTTATTGATAACAAGCAGCGAGTCCTTTTCTTCAATATCAATTTCTTCAAGTACTTGGTAAACCGCTTGAATTTGGTCATACACGGCAGGATTAGCACCGTCGGCAATGTGCAGCAGCAAATCGGCATGCCGCGCTTCTTCTAAAGTTGCTTTAAAACTAGCGACGAGCCGATGGGGAAGATTTTTGATAAACCCGACCGTATCGCTGAGGAGGATCGGGCCCCAGTTTGGCAATTGCCAACGACGGGTGCATGTGTCTAGTGTGGCGAACAGTTTGTCTTCAGCCAATACATCTGCGGCTGTGAGTACATTCATAACCGTGCTTTTACCAGCATTTGTGTAACCCACTAGCGACACAGTCATCACGTCGCTGCGTGATTGCACGAGTCTTTCTTTACGTTTTTCGATGACTTGCAGTTCTTTCCGCAAATCGCTGATACGTTTTTCCACCAAGCGGCGATCAACCTCTAGCTGTTTTTCACCTGGCCCGCGCATACCGACTCCCATTTTGACTCGGTCCAAGTGAGTCCACATGCGCTTAAGACGCGGTAGTGAGTATTCGAGTTGCGCAAGTTCCACGGCCAGTCTTGATTCAGGCGAGGAAGCGTTTGTGGCAAAGATATCGAGTATTAGTTCCGTGCGGTCGATGACTTTTACATGAACGGCCGTTTCCAGGTTGCGGGTCTGAGCGGGACTTAAGTCGTTGTCAAAAATGACGACATCTGCTTCATGTTGTTCGACCAAGGCTGCAAGTTCTTCGACTTTACCTTTGCCAAATGCGGTGGCCACGTTCATCGAATTTCTGTGCTGAGTGATATCAGAAGCAATATGCGTTCCTGCGGTTGAAGCCAACCGTTCGCATTCGACCAAGGCATCGTCCGAGTCGTCATTTTGGGAAAACAACACTTTTGCTAAAATCGCGGTTTCTCGAGCTAAACTTTGCTTGCGCTGATGTTCTTGCACGTGTAGTGAATTTCCTTGACGGTGGGAGATATTTATGAAATATCCAGTTTAATCAATGCTTGATTATAACGTTAAATGAGTGGTTCACCTACGCAGCCGAGATCGGATTCATACTGACTCACACACAATCGCAGTTGCATAATTGCTTCTTAAACGTAGTCGCTTTATACTGTTACCAAACGTGAAACAATTTTTTTACATCATTACAAATCACTATTGGATTATTTCCCGCTATGACAACCGCCGCCGAAAATAAATCACGTCGCCAATTTTTGCAATCAACCACCGCTGCCACACTGGCAGTTGCAACGACACCCCTGCTAGCGGCCCCAAAGCCACCTCAGCCGATTCCGTTGCAAGCAACAGTTCGTACTGCCCGTAAACCAATTTATACAATCTCGCTCGCTCAATGGTCGCTACACCGCACTCTTAACGCAGGCAAACTCGATAACCTCGACTTTGCGAAAGTCGCGAAAGAAGAATTTGGAATTAATACGATTGAATACGTGAACTCTTTCTTTAAGAGTAAAGCAGAAGACAAGGCGTATCTTAAAGACCTTAAAAAACGCGGCGACGATCTTGGCGTGGCAACCAACTTGATCATGATCGATGGTGAAGGACGACTGGGTGACCCCGATGATGCGAATCGCACGAAAGCTGTGGAAAACCATTACAAGTGGGTAACGGCGGCGAAGTTCTTAGGTGGGCACTGTATTCGAGTTAATGCTGCATCCGCAGGCGATTATGATCAACAACTGGAACTCGCAACTGATGGCCTGCGACGTGTGAGTGAATTCGCAGCGACTCATGATATGAGCGTCATTGTCGAAAACCACGGCGGACTCTCGTCCAATGGAAAATGGTTGGCTGCCGTCATGAAAAAAGTCGGACGAAAGAACTGTGGTACGCTTCCAGATTTCGGTAACTTCCAGAACTACGATCGTTATCTTGGCGTCGAAGAAACAATGCCGTTTGCTAAGGCAGTTAGCGCCAAGAGCATCGATTTTGACGAACAGGGTAACGAAACCAAAACCGATTATCTGAAAATGATGAAAATCGTTCTTTCCCATGGCTATCATGGTCATGTCGGCATCGAGTACGGAGGTGGGCGTCTTCCTGAGATGGAAGGCATTCGAAAGACCAAGGCGTTATTGCTCAAAGTACGTAAACAACTGACCAACAGCTAAAACCTTTCTCGATTGGGCCATTATCGCCCATTTTACGTTGTGTAAACGTCTATAACCTCAACCCCTATAATTGGGACAATTGGTATATGCGACAAACTCGTCTGCGCAATAATTAGGCAGCCCAACAGTGATGAATCACTGTGCATCACTGCCTAAAAAACTGGCAGTTATACTGTCCAGCGTAAAACGCTATATATATAGCGTTTTACAGGTTCATTTGACTCTCTTGAAACAATAACAGTAGAAAGACACACACTGCTTTTTATTGAGGGGAAGTCCGATGACATCGATCAATTCAAATTCTTTTAAGGACGCGCGCACAGCACAGACCAAGCTAGAACCACGTCCGAGATATTACGACCAACACGGAAACGCGATTTTAGCTCCACCTTGTGTTGACCAAAAGACACCGCACTCGGAGTCGGGTCCATACGTTGCGGATCGCCCGATTTCGACGGATCAACGACGTCTAGCAGTACAAACGGCATTAGCAATGTCTTGGGAAACCGACGACTGGGAGGATTTCTTTCGCGAAATAATGAGTATGCAGGGATTGATTCACCAAATGTTCCCCAGCGTCACACAGCGCCGTGAATTTGAGACGACCCCCGAGTATGTTGAGATCCAACACATGATGGCTGAGATGCGAGGTCGGCGTAAGAAGCGACGTCAAGACCGCGAAAAAACTCGAGTGATTACCGTCCGCCTACCGGAAAGCCTTCACGGTTCGCTGCAACATGAAGCCGAGCAACTTAACACCAGCATGAACAAACTCTGCATATCCAAGTTGCTGCAAATAATTGACAAGCAACTGGTCCAATAAACAAGTCCCTTGGGAATTCTACTCGCGGGTAATCGGCAATTCGTAACATACGACGGTTGTGGCATTTCGCACAAGCAACTTGTTATCGTAAAC
>CAWVZW010000097.1:0-12551 GCA_963934735.1 uncultured Planctomycetaceae bacterium | reverse complement strand
CCACAATACTCAGATCCGCGGCGAGTAATCGCCGATCTTCAAGCGACTCCAAAAATAGTTGTCGATTGGCAAGTTTGGACGTATTTGGATTAGAACGACGTGTTTTTCGACCGAAAAGATTAAACATAACCTGACGAATACCTTGTAAATAACATTTGGCAAATTATAATTCCAACCCTACCGACAAAGCGATTCGGTAGTCTGGGTAATATAAACAAAACAGTTAAGTTAAGGTATCTGACTTAGAACCCCTTAGTCAACAAGTATATCCAAAGTTTTAAAATTAAATTTTGCATTTCGCCCAATAGATTGGGACCCGATACGTCGACAATCAACCTTTTTTAGAAAAATAGCGTTGGGTTACCCTACGCACGGCAATTCGAAAAACCGTAAAATACGGATACTATGAAAAATCCTAAAGCACACCAATCCCGTCGCCACTTCTTGCACACAGCCTCAGCAGCAACAGCACTCGCACTGAGTAATCCCGGTTATACGGCAGCCTCGCCTGCTGTTGATCGGCTCACACAACGACTCAATCCCAAGATTACGGAATATCGATCTGCCGCCCTCAAAACGCTGAAACCCACCGATCGCGACCTACAGCACGGTCTAGAACTACACGCGGACGCCATCGTCTTCGACTCCTACGGTTTCTCGCCGCGGGCGGCAGTCGACGGCGACGCCATCAAAGCCGCCATCGAAGCCGGCGCATCCTCTGCTGAAATTGACGACCTGCGAGAAGACTCCGGCATGACGCGATATGTCACAAACGCCGTGGAACAACAAGAATACCGTGATGCTTGGCGTGCTAGCGGCGTAACCTGTATTTTCCAAAACGCTGGAGAAGAGGGTCAAGACCCCCTACGCCTTATCAAACGACTCGCACGTTTCACCTACGCAACCGATCTAATGCGGGGCTTCGTGGCCAAAGCAGTCACTCCCGAGGACATCCTCCAAGCCAAAAAAGAAAATCGCCATAGCCTCTGTTTCACCGGCAACGGCGTACCTCTCACTCAACAATGGATCTCGGTCCAAGACGAACTCCGCTACGTCAAAATTTTCTATCAACTCGGAATTCGCATGATGCACCTCACCTACCAGCGTCGCAACATGATCGGTGACGGCTGTGCCGAAAAAGCAAACGCCGGACTTTCTGACTTCGGCCACAGCGCCATCGCCGAGATGAACCGCGTCGGTGTGATTCCTGACTGTGCTCATTCTGGATGGCAAACAAGTCTCGAAGCCGCAAAATCATCGAGTAAACCAGTCGTAGCAAGTCATAGCACCGTCGCAGCGATCCACCCGCACATACGCAGTAAACCAGATGAAGTCATCCGGGCGATTGCCGATAGCGGAGGGTATCTAGGCGTGTGTTGCATTTCGCGTTTCCTTCGTGGCAGTGGCGATCTCAACCAACTCCTAAACCACATAGACTATATCGTCAAGAAATTTGGTGCAGATCACGTCGCCATCGGTACCGACGTTGCCTATACGTCGCAAAACGACGCAACCGAACGGCGGAAGATCCCATCACGTGGTCGCCGTCGCAAAGACTTCCGTTCGCTCTGGCCCGACGATCCTTTTCCCACTACTTCCATCATGTCAAGCAGCATGGCTTGGACCAACTGGCCGCTATTCACCGTCGGCCTCGTACAAAGGGGCCATTCCGACGAGGACATCCGCAAAATCATCGGCGGCAACGTCATGCGGGTTCTCGGCGATACATGATTTTGCATGCGGTGAATCTCCGGGCATCAGTGGATAGATACCCAACACGCGGTACATTACAATACAACACATGAACAACATCCAAACCACACGGCGAACGTTTTTACAGGCTTCCATCACAGCGGCCGCCATCGGAGGAACAGGATTTCATAGCTCCACGACCGCTCAGGACAAGAAACCCTCAAGTCCCAATTCACGATTACGAGTCGGCGCGATCGGATTGCGTTATCAAGGCTCTGTCATTACCGAGAAAGCTCAACGCTATGGAGACATCGTCGCTCTTTGTGATGTTGATCAACACGTACGCGAACAAGCCCGTGCCGCGTTTGGCAGCACCCCCCGCATCTACGAAAACTATGTCGACATGCTCGCAGGTGCCAATTTGGATGTTGTACTGATCGGAGTCCCTGATCATTGGCACGTAAAAATGGCCGCCGACGCCCTCCGCGCTGGCAAAGACGTCTACGTCGAAAAACCATTGTCGCTCACCATCGACGAAGGTAAGTTTCTCCGCTCCGTCGTCAACGACACCAAAAAGGTCCTCCAAGTCGGATCGTGGCAGCGCAGCGACTCACGCTTTCGACTCGCCATTGAACTAATACGCGACGGACGCCTCGGCAAGCTCACCAACGTTGACGTGGTCCTCGGCAAAAACAAAGTTGGCGGCCCTTTCGAGCAATTCAAGGTTCCCAAGCATTTCAACTGGAACCTCTGGAAAGGGCAAACCCCCGACTACGACTACATACCCGAACGCGCCCATTACACTTTTCGCTGGTGGTACGACTACTCCGGCGGGCAAATGACCGACTGGGGTGCCCATCACCTCGACATCGCTCAATGGGGCATAAATTCCTTTCCGGTAGAGATCAACGCCACCGCAAAATATCCAACCACTGGCACCGATTGCTACGATGTCGCGGTCGATTTCCACACCACCTATAAATACGCCAACGATGTCGTCATGACTGTTTCGGATACTGGCCGCAACGGAATCATGTTCACCGGCACCGCCGGTCGCATCTTTGTCAATCGAGGAACAATCACCGGTACACCCGTAGAAGCGTTAGCCACCAACCCGCTTGATCGTAGCGACTGGAACGACTACGCCCACGACAACCTAGACCGCCCACTGCGCAACGGTAAACTTGATGCCATCGTCAATCACATGGGCAACTTTTTTGATTGCATCACCACTCGACACGCTCCGATATCCGACGTCGAGAGTCAACACCGCAGCGTCACTACTTGTCACCTTGGCAACATTGCCCAGCGACTAGGCCGGACCCTCAAGTGGGATCCTCAAAAAGAAACGTTCCCTGAGGACAAGGAAGCTGTTGCCCTGATGTCACGTGACCAACGCAACGGATTCGAAGTTAAATAAGCAGAAGACCAACTACAATGCAGTTACTCCACATCTCGATCATTGCTTTTTCCCTAATCTGCGCATCCACTCTGCATGCCGAAAGACTTACACACCTACGCATGGGTGAGCGGGAATGGGATACGTTTGCTGCTCAAAGCGAATCAGATTCGTTGAACCACACTTTCAATGTCGAGCTGGACAATATCCCTCGCAGCGTCTCGTTTGAGCAAGTCGACGTCAAACAACAATGGACACTTGCGATAAACAGTAAAACCATCGGCAGGCTGCCACGTGATGAAAACCACATGGTCGTCTTTTTTGACATACCTGAAGGCGTAGTCAAACCTGGTAGCAATAAACTAACACTAATCCAAACGGGCAGGAAAACCCCCGATGACATCTA
This sequence comes from uncultured Planctomycetaceae bacterium, assembly GCA_963934735.1. Lineage (GTDB taxonomy): Bacteria > Planctomycetota > Planctomycetia > Pirellulales > Pirellulaceae > UBA721. The sequence goes on along the minus strand of CAWVZW010000097.1, from coordinate 9,054 downwards.
TTTTGGCAATCTCCGTTTTCACAACGTCTCCAAGCAGAATCACTTGTCACAACGCCAGATATCAGTCCAAGTCAACGACGTCGCAACGAATCAGGGCATGCCGTGTCGCCTAACAATTCTCAACAACCGCGGCTGTTTGGCGAGCACCGGCAACAAATCCACCGACACGACAGCCGTGCGTGAAGGTGTGATCTACACCAGCACGGGTAGGGTCACGATCCAAGTGCCACCCGGCAAATACACAATCTATGCTGGGCGAGGAATGGAGTGGAGCATTGACTCGATACGTGTTGATACCTCGGCAGCACAAACGACCACAGAACCGGTAGTCCACAAATTAGCAATTCGCCGTGAGGTAGACACAACCGGAATGGTCGCCTGTGATACTCATGTTCACACATTCACCTATTCTCGCCACGGCGACGCCACCTTGAACGAGCGGCTTGTTACCGTTGCTGGCGAAGGGATAGAACTCCCAATCGCCACCGACCACAACCTTCACATCAACTACGCTCCTTTAGTCAATCAGCTTGGCTTGAATAAATACTACACGCCCGTGATTGGTAACGAAGTGACCACTCGCGTCGGGCACTTCAATATCTTTCCCGTTGCAGACGGCGCCCCACTTCCCAATCACACACTAGAGACATGGCAGGAAATCGGCGGCTCGATACGGGATAAAACTGGAGCTAGTGCGATCATCTTAAACCACCCCCGCGACGCACACGGTGGAATCACACCGTTCTCGGCTCCCCGCCACAACCACGTGACTGGCCGCAGTCAACTTGGCTGGCAATTCCCAGCGACCGCCATGGAACTGGTTAACTCCGGAGCCATTCAAACGGACGCCATGCAACTTTACCGCGACTGGTTTGGATTACTTAACCGTGGACTTTCAGTCACTGGCGTGGGTTGCAGCGACTCACACGATGTCGCGCGACATTTCATCGGTCAAGCTCGTACCTATATCTATTGTGACGACAGTGACGTCGGCAATATCAACATCAAGAACGCCGTCCACGCATTTACCACTGGTAAAACCAACCTCAGCTATGGACTACTAACAACCATGCTCATCAACAAACAGTTTGGTCCAAGCGAAATTGCTTTTGGAAGCGCTCGCCAAATCGCGGACATTAAAGTTCAGGGACCATCTTGGGTCACGGCCAGACAACTTGACGTCTATGCTAACGGTGAGCTTTTCAAATCCATTGCGATCTCTGACGGAAAACAGCCTGGTACTAAATGGAGCGGGAAAGTCGACTTATCGCGATTACGGCACGATTGTTTCATCGTCGCTATCGCTCGCGGCGACGGCGTCGCGGCACTGCACTGGCCCACCGCAAAGCCCTATCAACCCACATCAAAACACTTCGACCCATACACCATTGGCTCCACCGGCGCGATCTATCTAGACATCGATCGCGACAACCATTTTTCTAGTGCCAAGGAATATGCCCAGTTACTGATCGATAAGCACGAGACTATGTCGGCATTGTTTCGTAGGTTAAAAACGTATGACACAGCAGTCGCAGCTCATGTCGCTGAACTCCTTGACCATGGAGGAAAATCATTGCAAGATACTGACGTGCAAAATCATCTCGCAAAGTCAACTCCAGCAGTACAGCGAGGTTTTTCACAATACTTACGTGCCGAACTCGCAGCAACTCCCTAACGCCATGACATCCTCGCCCTTTGCACATCACTTTGATATCCGTAGTGATACGACCTATCTAAATCACGGGTCGTTTGGAATCACACCGTCGTGCGTGAAACATGTTCGTGACCAGTGGACACGAGACCTCGAAGAGCAGCCGATGGATTTTTTGTGCCGCGTCCAAACCGATGCTATCCATGACGCCAAGCAACGCCTTGCCGAATTCCTCAACACTACTGCTAGCAACCTCGCATTTGTGGACAACGCAACTTGGGCGATGAATGTGATCGCTGGATGCTTTCCATTATCCGCAGGCGACAACGTCGTGATAACGGATCATGAGTACGGTGCTGTCGACCGAGTTTGGCAACGCACTTGTGAAGCTAACGCCTCGGAATTACGCACTGCAATACTTCCAGCTTACATGCATGATGTCGATGAGGTACTAGACGCCCTATTTTCCGTTTGTGACGCCAACACGCGACTGATCATTGTCAGCCACATTACCTCCGCAACCGCTATCACACTTCCGGTTAAGGAAATCTGTGAACGCGCCAAGCGCGAAGGGATACTCGTCTGTGTCGACGGCCCACATGCCCTAGCCCAACTAGACGTTGACCTTACGGACCTCGATTGCGATTTCTACACGGCTAGTTGCCACAAATGGTTATGTGCACCGCTGGGATCGGGTTTTGTTTACATCGCTCCGGAACACCATCATTGGGTGCAAACCCCCGTACTCAGTTGGGGGTTAATTCAGCCGGACATCCCTAAAACATGGGACGACGAATTTGTCTGGGTAGGCACTCGTAACATCGCCGCCTATTTAAGCATCCCAGCAGCGATTGAGTTCATGACGGGAATTGGTCTTAAAACATTCCGCGATTACACTTTCAATCTATCGCGCAACGCTCGGGCAACTCTAATGCAGGAATTCTCAGGGGCTTGCTTGGTTGCGGACGATCACCAATGGTACGGCACGATGGCGCATGTGCAACTACCCGACGGCGACTGTGAATCTCTACAAAGAACATTATGGGAAAAGCACCACATCGAAATCCCCGTCATTGATTGGAAAGAAAAACGTTACGTGCGGGTATCAAGTCATCTCTACAACACATCCGCCGATCTAGAGCAGTTGGTAACTGCCCTAAAGGCCGAGTTGTAATCACACCAGTGGAAAATTACTCCACCTCGATTGCTGATCCGCTGACCTCATTCAACGGATAAACATCTTGCCGAACATTCTTATACTTAAAGCAAGAGAAATCGGGCCGATGCACTCCAGGTGTATCGGCATCAAGTATCAATTCCGCGAGGGGTCCGATATCTGCGCGGAAATGCACAGCGCTCTTTAGAACCAACAGTTTAAATTCAGCGAAGTCGACTCCGACTGTCGCGGCCATATTACGGTCGATCAACTGTCTGCGTAAGCTGCTGACAATCACCTGCACTCCGCCAATTTTGAGTAGCGCTGTTGGCCCTAACGTATCTGAGATCCCCTGCGCCATCGCGCCACCGTAGACATACTCGCCGTCGCTGAGCATCAGCACCTCGACTGTCGCTACGACGGGTACGCCATGCAGCCTATCCGTCTTGGCACCCAGACGAACATCAATCTCACCACCAACACCGGCAGTTACCGCTTGCTCCACCGTCTCGGGATCCACAATCAATCCAACAATCCCGCCCTGAAAGTCAGCGTCAATCATCGCTTGCAACGCCACTGTACCATCGCATGGTGCGCCCCCGCCGGGGTTATCAGAACCATCGGCGAAGATCACTAGGCCATCGGTCGCCGCCGCAATCTCCAACGCTTTTTCAATCGTAACTAAATTGGGTTGCAAGCCAGCCCGCGCATCCCACAGCCAGCTCGCGATTTCATCTGCCGCCAACTCGGACGCACCCATATCGCCATCACTTGTTACCAACACCGACACTCCCATGCACGCTATATCGGCAAACGGAAAGCCCATCGCAATCGTCGCGGTTAGGATATTTGCGCGTTGTTCAAGCGTGTTAAGTTGCTCAATAATACTAGCCATCGGCTCTCGCAACGTGCACTGCATCGGCGGCACCGTCAACATCGGCAATTGCACAAACGCTTGCTGCGGTTGTACGTCACCGTCGACAATTCGTTTGATTAACCGCGCGGCCTCTCGCCCGCGGTCTCCCATATCAACGTGTGGATAGGTATCAAATCCAATAATGACGGTTGAACGCTCTACTAGGGGCCGAGAAATGTTCGCGTGCAAATCCAACGTCACGACAACCGGCATCGGCTCGCCCACGACCTCACGCACCCGCCTCACTATCTCAGCCTCCGCGTCCTCGAAGTCTTCGGTCACCATTGCGCCATGCAAATCTAGTAATATTCCATCGGCTGGAAGTGCAGCGGTGATTCGCGAAATCATTTCTCCAACGAGTTCTTCAAAACAATCTCGGGTTACCATTCCCGCTGGGCAAGCATGCACATTAAATAACGGTACGAATTCAAAACCGGCGTCTGCTGCCCCTTCAAGATAACCACCATGAATCGTGTTAGTACCCTGATAGCGTGCAACAATAGCATCGCCGCCGGTAAACTCGTTACCCAGATGACTGTCGCGCACAAAGTCCGCTGTCGTGGTTAGCGAGGTGGAAAATGTATTGGTCTCGTGTTGAATCCCAGCACTAAGAATACGCATCTATTTGTATCGCCTAATTAAACTATTTAGTACTTATAACTGGACCAATGACTTGTAGATATCGACGCCGCACCCTGTGTTGCAATCCCACACTATAGGCAACTCCGTTGAGTAGGCCCTGCGGATCATCGTAAACATAATAGCTTTCCGTAGCATCCTTAACTGCCTCTACTCGATTGGCACATTCCACAGCAACATACCATGTCCCCGGCGCCAAGCGAGCACGTATCGTTTTATTGCCCCGCTCGCCAATAACGCAATGCGCAAGTTCATCGGTTGTTATTGCTGATAGATCTTGACTCAAGTACAAATTCAATTGTACGTCAACTTCAGAGTTAAGTTCAATCACCGTCTTTGCAATGCAAGCTTCAACCTGAAAAGAAAAACGATGAATTTGACCGTCCCCGATCTTGGCAAATGCTGGGGTTTCATCCATGGTATCGGCGTGCATTTCTCTTGTCTCACCAGCCACGAGTTTCCCTTTGATATTTGGTGCTCCAGTGCCGTCTAGGGAATATAAAAAGCAAGCTTCTGTGAGGGACAAGCGATCACCTGTTTTGACACCCTCGGGATGCGAACCAATATTTACCACTCGCCCAGTCTCCGCTTTCACCTTGTAGGCCCAAATTGCTGCTCCCTGATCAGGGCGTTTTCCCGGCGTATCGTAAACCGCTAAGACTTCGGTATGCTCAAGATGCTCTCCCGTTTCAAGCGACAACCAATTCCCATTATTGTGATACACTCCCGCCACGCGATTTTCCGTTCCAAATTGGCGATACTTCAACAACGGCGAATCGTCTGGAATCACATGATCAAGCTGTTCTTTCTTGAGCCCAGTGTTGAGAGTGTTGTAAGGAAAAATATGCAGATAACCAAGACGCCGATTGCTGGATGAGTCGACATTCCGCCCGCTTAAAAAAGAGCCCGCACAACTCCCACAATAACTGCCGCCTGCATTGAAAAACTGCCGCAGTGTTTGGCGTCCGCTCAACTCTAGTGACTTTCCGTGATTTGTTGCACCGCCACCGTTGACATATATCATCCGAAACCGAGGCGCTCCGTCCGGGTAGAGCAACACACCATTGGTATCGTGTTCATCGCCTGTCATCAGCCTATTTTGAATCTCGGCGTCCTTACCGGCGTAGTATTCATACGACAAACCCAACGACTCCGCGGCTGGCAGTGATTTGCGACTACTTAAATTAACACCGCTGCTCATAAACAGGTCTTTATAAAACCCGTTTGGTTCCGACTTGCGATCCGTATCCGTCTGGGCACCCAACTGCGCAGTTGCAATCAACAACAGCAGACAGTGCACAGTCGCTAAACGAAATAGCATCAGGGCCGTTTTCATACCCAGCCTTCCTTAGGACAACAGTCCGTCGATGATATTCCCAGGCGAGATGGGTGTAGGACGAGGAAGCCGAGGCAAAAAGGTCGTGTGAGGATCGATGCCCATCGCGCTATAGATCGTCGCGGCAAAATCCTCCGGATACCACGCTCGAGTGGCTGGTTCCGTTCCTTGGGAATCCGTCGCACCGATTACAATGCCGCGTTTCACACCACCCCCGGCAAGTACGGCACAACCCGCACCCGGATAATGATCTCTTCCGGCGGTCTTATTAATTTTGGGGGTACGGCCAAACTCACCCATCGCCACGACGAGTGTCGTGTCGAGCATGCCTTTGTCTTCTAAGTCATCCAGCAGTGTCGACAACGACATATCAAACTGGGGTAGGTTACCAGGACCGCGGTAGGAGTGCCAAGTCGAATCCTTGGGGACCGCACTAGGTCGCGACGCAAACGACATCATGCTATCAAATAGCCAGCCATGATTATCCCACGTGCCGTTAGTCGTACCGTCACCAAACAAACCACCCTGCACCGCATGGTTGATCGTGACAAATCGAGCGCCTGCTTGTATTAATCGGCGAGCAAGCAAAACACGTTGCCCGTAAATATTCAATCCATATCGTTCACGCAGCGCCAGTGGTTCCGTTTCAATATTCATGGCGCGTTGCATTCGTCCGCTAGTCAATAGGTTCACAGCATCCGTCGCAAACTGATCTTGCGAGACAATTGAGTCGTCAGAACTCTCCGCTAATCTACCGAGGTTATCCAATTGAGCGAGCATTGATTGCCGGCTTTCAAAGCGGACTTTTTCCAGCTTCAACTTGCCCACTCGAACTTTAGGTTCTAGCGGGTCACCAGCGATATCAAATGCCTCATGTGCTGCGCCGAGATAACCTGTTGGCTCGGTATAGCGTGCGCCGCGTGGCAGGCCAAAGAAAGACGGCATGCCGGGTGCTTTAGGGCCGAGTAAAGTGGATAACAGGCAACCAAAGTTGGGATAGTATTGTCCAGTCGCTGGGGGAATCATTCCACTTGCGACATGCTGCGAGCCTGCGGCATGTGAACCACTGCGACCGCGCCATGACCGCACAACGGCGACTTTATCCATCCGCTTGGACATCAGCGGCAACTTCTCGCAAATCTGCACACCTGGCACGTTGGTAGATATCGGGTCCCATAGCCCGCGAATCCCAGCGGGCGCATCCGGCTTGGGGTCAAACGTCTCGTAGTGACTTGGCCCACCTGCCAAAAATAAGAAAATGCAGGACATCTCAGATTGTTGACCGCTAGATGCTTGCGCTTGGAGTAATTGTGGCAAATTCAAGCCGAACATTCCGGCACCGATTTGCAGTGCCGAGCGACGTGACAAGGCCGAATCTTGATACGCTCGTTTTCCTTCCGTACAACCCACTGCCATACTCCTTAGCTCGGGGACAAAATCCAGACTCTCGCATAAACCTCAATCGTATTATACCCCACTATAGCACCTCGAACACAACTCCAACTCACCAATCCGACAGATCGACATAGCTATTTCTGGTGTGTTATTCCGATTATGACCGGTAGATGATCCGAGGGAAAGCGACCCTTAATCTGAACTGGATCTGTCACATGGGATTCAATCTGCATCGCCTTATCCACAAAAATAAAGTCAATTCGTCTCCCTGGCACGACTTCCTTAAAGCCACCCCACGTCGAATCGGGACCAGAGTAGCTTTCGACACGACTACGTGAATCCACCAGCGAGGACTTAGAAACTAATTCCTGAAACGGCGGCGAATGTTCCAGGCAGTTGAAATCTCCCATCACTGTTACCGTTGCCGGCTTGACCTTTTCGCGGACCTGTTGCAACCATTGCAGGATCACTGCTGAGCTTGCTTTACGCGCCATACTACCCCGATGGTCGTAGTGGGTATTGACCACAAGATGGGTTTGTTGAGTGGTTTTATCGCTCAGCCAGACAAACGTGGCAATGCGCGGCAGTGCTGCATCCCAACTTTTGCTACCCACCTGTTCCGGTTTTTCGGATAACCACACGGTTTTATTTCCGAGTAGTTCAAATCGATCACGGCGATAGAAAACCGGTGAATATTCGCCTTTCGTTTTCCCGTCGTCGCGTCCGACTCCCACTGAAGCGTAATCCGGTAGTAACTCATTCAAACGTAATAACTGCCCATGTGTCACCTCCTGCAGACCAGCAACATCCACTTTATGTTTGGTAAACATCGAGGCCACGATATGGTCCCGGAACTTCCAGTTATTCAATCCATCACGTGGATTGTCAAAGCGGATATTAAATGTCATTACACGCAGTTCATCTCCACACACAACGGCGGCAGTCAGCGTCAAAAACAAAATCACGAAAAGGTGTTTTGGCATCGATTAATCCTCGTCCTAATAAATTGTCACTTGTCACTTTTCATGGTGAATCACGTGGTAATTCACTCCTCTAATAATACAGCCACATCGACATTTTTGGTCTCGGCCGTATCCACTGCATAAAATGCAGCGCGTTTATATCCGAACATGGAGGCAAACCAGATTTCCGGTACGCGTCGAATCCTCGTATTATAGTTTGCGGTGGCTGCATTATAAAACGTTCTTGCAATTGCTAGTCGATCCTCGGCCTCGGTAATCGCGTCCTGCAGATCCGCCATCGCCTGATCTGCTTTCAACTCGGGATAAGCTTCTTTGAGCGCAAACATTCGCTGAATCACGACCTGCTGGACTTGAGTGGCTTGCTCCCCGGCTTGAACTTCTGAGGCCGTCGGCATTTCACTTACGTTGCCGCCCGCCCTAGCCTTACTAACCAGTTTTAGTGTTTCCTGTTCATGCTCCATATAGGACTGACAGACCTTAACCAGATTCGCTATCAAGTCATAACGTCTCTTGAGTTGAATATCAATAAGACTCCAAGCTCGCAATAAACGCTGTTGCGTCGAAACCAATCCATTAAACACCAAGATGACGTACATCAGGATCGTCAACGCCACGCTTCCGACCCCCGCCAGAATCATCCAACCCCAAGTGTCGGACGCTGCATTCGCGAAATCCTTATTCGCTATTGCATAAATCACCATCGGCAACAGCGTACCGCAAACAATAATGCCAAATGCCGATAGCCAGATCCGCCATGTATAGCGAGACACTAATTCTGACTCAGACTTTGTCGAAATCATAAAGACATCGTCATCTTCATCAAACGCGATTTCAACCTTCGCGGCAACTTCCGACATCCGCGCTGATCCTAACAAATAGATATCGTCATTCTCGACAATCGCCGACTCTGTAAATTTGCGGCGGTGGTTGGAACCGCTGACGCCAATCGTCGGTCCTTTGCCGTAGTACAACGGATCG
>CAWVZW010000096.1:0-12705 GCA_963934735.1 uncultured Planctomycetaceae bacterium | reverse complement strand
TTGGCGTCGGCATCGTAAAGACCTCCGAGGATTTCGGAGTCCAAGGTGAACGGCCCGTACATCCCGAGTTACTGGATTGGCTAGCCGTTGAATTTCAAGCAAGCGGTTGGGATGTTCAGTACTTGATGAAGCTGATAGTTACATCGCATGCATATCGGCAATCCTCTTTTATCTCAGACAAGAAATATCAACTCGACCCCGAAAATCGTTTATTGGCATACGGTCCCCGTTTTCGAATGGACGCGGAAATGGTCCGCGATGTCGCTCTATTTCACAGCGGACTGTTGGTCGACACTGTGGGTGGCCCGAGCGTCAAACCCTACCAACCATCCGGGATTTGGAAGGCGGTTGGTTATTCCGGCAGCAACACCGTAAAGTTTGCGCGGGATTCCGGTGAGAAGCTCTACCGTCGTAGTATGTACACCTTTTGGAAACGGACAGCTCCGCCACCATCGATGCAGATATTCGATGCACCCTCGCGCGAATCCTGCGCCGTGCGACGAAGTCGAACCAATACCCCGATGCAAGCTTTAGTTTTGATGAACGATGAACAATTTGTCGAAGCGGCGCGACGGTTCGGACAACGCATGCTTACCAGCGGAGGAGAATCCGATCGTGATAAATTGGTGTTCGGGTTCCGTAGTGTCACTTCGAGATTCCCCACAATCCAAGAACTTAACATCATGGTTGCTGTGTTAGGAGATCATCGCCTACGGTATCAAGAGGATCTAGAAGCTGCTCAGCAATTGATTCATATTGGTGAGTCAGCGGTCGATGAAACACTCGACGCCCAAGAGCTTGCAAGCTGGACAATGATCGGCAACCTACTGCTCAACTTAAACGAGACAATAACTAAAAACTGATCATAGTTTTCGGATAAGGCTGAACCCACCAAGGTACTACCGCTAGAACGATTATGAATATTCAAGATAATCCATTAATGATTGAGCAAGCGAAATTGGCTAACCGTCGTCAATTCTTCGGTAGCGCTGCGACTGGCATTGGCGGTATGGCTCTCGCTTCACTGCTGAATCCAACGTTGTTTGATAGCACAATTCAGGCGCAAGAGCGGGGAGTGCCAGTAATTCAACCGGGTGCTGCTGGAATATTACAACAACAGCATTTTCCCGCCAAAGCCAAACGGATTATCTATTTATTTATGTCCGGTGCGCCGTCCCAATTGGACATGTTTGATTACAAGCCCGGCTTAGTCGACATGTTTGACAAAGATCTACCGGATTCGGTACGCAACGGCCAACGAATTACAACGATGACTTCTGGGCAGTCCCGTTTGGCTGTGGCACCATCTAAATTTAAATTCTCTCAGCATGGTGAGAATGGAACGTGGTTTAGTGAATTATTACCACACATGGCGAGCGTCGCGGATGATATCGCGGTTATCAAAACGGTGAATACTGAAGCAATCAACCACGACCCAGCAATTACATATATCACGACGGGTAGTCAGATTCCGGGGCGCCCAAGCTTAGGAGCTTGGTTGTCGTATGGACTCGGCAGTGCCAACCGCGACTTGCCCTGTTTTGTAGTCTTGCATTCTACTTGGAGCGCTAAACGAGATGCTCAAGCATTATATGAACGGCTGTGGGGATCTGGATTCATGTCAACGCAACATGCCGGCGTTGCGTTGAGAAGTCAGGGAGACCCTGTGTTATATTTATCGAACCCAACAGGGATGCAGCGGAAGACGCGTCGACGGATGCTTGATGCATTGCAGCAATTAAACGCTGAGCGGCGGTCGGTTGTGGGTGATCCTCAAATTGATGATCGCATCGCACAATATGAAATGGCATACCGGATGCAAATGTCGATTCCAGAACTGACCGATATTTCGCGAGAAACAAAAGATGTACTTCAACTCTATGGCGACGACGTCACGAAACCGGGCACATTTGCTGCCAACTGTTTGTTAGCGCGGCGTCTGGCTGAGCGCGATGTAAAGTTCGTCCAAGTCTTTATTCGAGGCTGGGATCAGCATGGAAATTTACCTGGGGACATAACCTCGATGTGTCAAGATGTAGACCAAGGCGCTGCGGCTTTAATCAAGGATTTGAAACAACGCGATATGTTGAAGGATACCTTAGTTGTATGGGGTGGGGAGTTTGGTCGTACAGTATATTGCCAAGGTGGATTGACCAAAGATAATTACGGCCGCGACCATCACCCGCGGAACTATTGTGTGTGGCTCGCAGGTGGGGGAATTCAAGGTGGAATTACCTACGGTGAAACGGATGATTTTTCATACAACGTTACAGAGAACCCAGTGCATATCCATGACCTCAATGCCACCTTGCTGCACCAACTAGGCGTCGACCACGAAAAATTAACCTACCGTTTCCAAGGTCGTGACTTCCGCCTAACAGACATCCATGGCAAAGTGGTCCAAGGCGTGCTAGCGTAAATTCAACGTCTTACCCTCTTGCGTGTTCACTTGTGCAATTTTATGGTTGTCTTGTAAGCCGTCAATAAACACCTTCAGACGATTTTAATCCATACGGCAAATGCCCGATGTTGTTGTAGGAATCGAGGCGAGAGGTTGTTCGCGTGAGTGTTAATTCGGTGACACCAGCGTTGTGCAGTGGTCCGTAATCAGATCGAGAAAACGAATGCTCTGCACAAAACTCGCTCAATAATTCACGCTTGAAATCAGCATGCATTACAAAGACCACTTTCAAATCCGTATCCCCAAACTCATGTAACGTCCGCTCGACAACTCGCTTCGCTCTCACAGCAATATCTGCTGCTCCTTCATACGGCTTACCGCCCCACCAACCCGAATCCCCAATGAGCCCTTCGACATCGCAACCAGGAAACTGCTCCACAATCTCCTTCGCCGTTAATCCCGCTTCACCGACATGACCAATCGCTGGGTAACCCGATACACAACCGCCAACCTCATGCAAATCACGCCATACCAACGGATCCAATCCTGTTGCTCGCTGGATCGGTACTGTCGTCTTTAACGCTCGTAAAAATGGGCTCGTTATTAAAACATCCGGGTTCACCGAAGCGAACCATGGCCCTAAATACTCTACTTGCTTAGCACCTAACTCCGTTAACCCAGGGTCGTATACTCGCTGCGACTCATCCCGTGCATTGTTCGCAGACTCTCCATGACGTACTAAGAATAATTGCATGTCCCTAAATAGCTTCCTCTGAAATTTTTCGACTTCGGTAGTGGGCAGCTTCGTATTGTATCATTTTTTGATATAATTTAGACCGACATCGAGTTGAACACAAAATGATTTGATCGCTCTTAGGAAAGATATCACCTTGAAAGATTTTCAATACGCCGCACCTACTACGATACAAGATGCTACTAGTCTGTTAACAGAACACGGATCTGGAGCAAGGATTCTCGCGGGAGGCACTGATATTATTGTGCAACTTCGCGAAGGACTACGCGAAGCTGATATCGTCATCGATATCAAAAAAATCCCTGCACTCAGCGAGTGTCGATACTCTGATGACTCTGGGCTATATTTAGGCGCCGCTGTCACCTGCTGTGATATCTATGAAGATGCTGATTTAGCAGGACGCTACGGAGCACTTGCTGATAGCACCCATATTATCGGCGGATGGCAAATTCAAAGCCGAGCATCCGTAGGTGGTAATCTTTGTAATGCCTCACCCGCGGCGGATACCATTCCCGCTCTAATCGCATTGAATGCTGAAGCTCAAGTTACCGGTCCAGACGGGCAGCGGACTATTGCAGTTGATGCGTTTTGCACAGGACCTGGGAAAAACTCGCTAGCGGATGGCGAATTCGTCGTTGCGATTCAAATCCCGCCACAATCAGCTAGCATGGGATCTGCCTACCAACGATTTATTCCTCGCAATGAAATGGACATTGCCGTTGTCGGAGTCGGCTCATGGATCGAACTCGATGCCGATGGAAATATAGCCAACGCTCGAATCAGCCTTGGTGCTGTTGCAGCAACTCCACTGTTTGCCGAGCAAGCAAGTCAATTCCTCGTTGGTAAAGAACCGAGTGATGACAACTTCTCGCAAGCTGCAGAATTGGCCAAGCAAATTGCCACACCCATCACCGACATGCGTGGAACCGCTCAATACAGAACACACCTCGTGGGAGTCCTCGTAACTCGCACTCTCACAACCGCGCTTGCTCGTGCTCAAGCTTAAACAATCAATGCATTAACTATTCAACTTGAAACTGCCTTTATTACAGACCATAAGGAATTAGAGTGTGACAACTGCCACCAAAAAGATTCACGTGACCACAACCATCAACGGCGAAAGCGTTGAATTCCTCTGCGAACCTCGTAACAGCCTTCTGGAAGTCCTCCGTGACACACTAGGATTAACCGGCTGTAAAGAAGGTTGCAACAATGGGAATTGCGGTGCCTGTACCGTCATTGTCAATAACCGACCAGTCAACAGTTGTTTGGTATTCGGTGTCGAAGCGGAGGGCGCTGAAATCGAAACTGTCGAAGGCATCGCCGATGGTGAACTGCATCCAATACAAGATTGTTTCCTAGAGGGAGCAGCATTGCAATGCGGAATTTGTACGCCCGGGTTTCTCGTCACAGCAAAAGCACTGCTCGAGAAAAAGCCTGGAGCTTCTGAGGAAACCATTCGTTTTGATCTGTCCGGAAACCTTTGTCGCTGTACCGGTTACGACAAAATTGTCCGTGCTATCCAAGCAGCTGATAAACAATTGTCAGCTGCAACCGGCGACTCACCAACCACCGACTAATCATTACACATCACCGACCGTCAATCGCTACGAAACTATAAATCTAGGAGATACATTACTGTGGCAACAACTCCCTATCGCGTCATTGGAACACGCCCTGTCCGACACGACGGTGCCGATAAAGTAACAGGAAAAGCCGTTTACACGGCGGATTTCAAATTGCCCGGTTTGCAAGCTGGGTTTGTATTGCGAAGCCCGCATCCCCATGCCAAGATCCTATCCATTGATACATCTGCCGCAGAGGCGACTGCCGGTGTCTCCGCTGTCGTGACCGGCGCCGATTTTCCCAATGTGCAAGACAAAATCGCCCACCTCGGCGAAGGATCCGTAAATCTTGCACATCTTAGTGCGAACTGCATGGCTAAAGGCAAAGTGCTTTATCGAGGCCATGCTGTTGCTGCCGTCTCCGCCACAAACGCTCATATTGCTGAAGAAGCAGCTGCGAAAATCGTTATCGAATATGAAGCACTGCCCTCAGTAACCGATATTATCGAAGCGATGGCCGACGACGCGCCGCTGTTACATGATGATCTATTCACCGACGACCTCGGTCAGAAAGCAGACACCGCGAGCAATGTGGCTGTCCACATGCATTTCGAAAAAGGGGACGTGGCCGCTGGATTTAAACAAGCGGATGTTGTGGTCGAAGCGGAATTTAAGACCGCAACCGTACACCAAGGGTACATTGAACCTCACGCGATCGTAGCCGATTACAATGAAGATGGTCGAGTCAGGCTGTGGACCTCAACGCAAGGGTCGTTTACCTGCCGGCAACAAACTGCTGAAATTCTACAAATCGGCGTCGGCGATGTACTGGTAACTCCCTGTGAAATCGGTGGCGGATTTGGTGGTAAAATAGCCGTCTATCTAGAACCAACAGCAGCCATACTCAGTAAAAAATCTGGTCGCCCCGTTAGCATCCAAATGACACGAACCGATGTATTTGAAGCAACCGGCCCTACGCCTGCATCATTTATGCGAGTCAAGGTTGGCGCGAAAAACGATGGGACGCTCATAGCTGGTGAAGCTTGGATTGCCTATGATGCCGGCGCATTTCCTGGCGGCGTTATTGGCCCTGGATGTATGTGCGTGTTTAGTTGCTATGACATCGAGAATGCCGTCGTCGATGGATATGATGTCTGCGTCAACAAACCACACACGAAAGCCTACCGCGCTCCCGGAGCAACTCAAGTGGCCTTCGCTATGGAACAATTGATGGATGAATTAGCAGAACAACTCGACTTCTGCCCCTTGGAAATCCGTATGAAAAATGCCGTGAAAGAAGGCTCGCGTCGAGTCGACGGGCCCGTTTATCCGCAAATTGGGTTTGTCGAATGCCTCGAAGCCCTACGCGATAGTGATCACTGGAATTCGCCGCTCCAAGGTGAGAACCGCGGACGTGGAATCGCGGGCGGTTTCTGGTTCGGCTGCGGTTTGAAATCCAGCGCCGCTTGTTCCGTGAATTCCGATGGCACAATTAGCCTACTAGAAGGGTCGACCGATATCGGTGGGTCACGGGTCTCTCTAGCCATGCAACTAGCAGAAACCCTAGGAATCGAAGTTTCTGATGTCAATCCGATGGTTGCTGATACAGACAGCGTTGGATATACCGATGTTACTGGCGGCAGTCGAGTTACGTTTGCTACAGGCTTGGCAGCTTATGAGGCCGGTCGTGATCTGCAAAGTCAAATGAAAGTTCGCGCCGCCGAATTATGGGAATGTGAATCCAGTGACATTTCGATAGCCGATGATGGTACGTTTTCAGGCAATGGGAAAACCGCTGGGTTTAAAGATCTTGCCTCGCAACTGTTTTCCAGTGGTGAAGCATTGGTCGGCAGAGCAACCGTTGCTCCCGAATGCCCAACCAATGGGTTCGCGGCACACATTGTCGATGTCGAAGTCGACCCGGATACCGGCAAAGTTACAATTTTGCGTTACACCGCCATTCAAGATGCTGGTAAAGCAATTCATCCAAGCTATGTAGAAGGTCAAATGCAAGGTGGAGCGGTCCAAGGTATCGGTTGGGCGCTTAATGAAGAATATTTCTTCAATGACGATGACCAGATGACCAATGGTAGTTTCCTCGATTATCGTATGCCAACGATGCTCGATGTCCCGATGATCGACACTATCATTGTCGAAACCGGAAACGCCGATCATCCCTACGGTGTACGCGGAGTAGGTGAACCACCCATTATTCCACCACCACCGGCTATTGGAAATGCAATTTATAATGCTACGCAAACACGGATGAGGGAATTGCCGATGTCTCCTCCGAAATTATGGCAGGCCATGCAATCCTCGGATTGACCACCCGTTAAAGTGTCTGTCCAGTTGCAAGTCGTTACTGGTAATAAAGTACTTTACCCATTCCGTTAGTGGTTCCTAGAATTCGAAGGTAACTCGATGGCAACGATATTTATCCCTGCTCAACTTCGAATACTTACTGCCGGCACCGAGCAGTTGGAGATGGATGTGCACAACGTCCGGGACGTAATCGAGCAATTAGAACAACAATTTCCAGGCATTCGCGATCGACTGTGCCAAGAAGATCAAATTTCACCGTCGTTGCAAGTCTCGATTGATAGTGTCATTACGTCTCGCGGCATGATCGCTAAAATTCAACCCAACAGTGAAGTACATTTTATTCCCGCAATCGCCGGAGGCTAACCACAGTGCCAAAAACATTTGTAAATCCAATTGAACTCTCCGGTGATCAAAGCATCACCAAAGCGGATATGGATACGCCTTTCTTGGCTGTGGATCTCGATAAAATGGAGTCTAATATTTCGCAAGTCGTCGCTGGTATCAAAAAATTCAACGTACAGTGGCGGCCACATTGCAAAGGCCATAAATCGCCGGACGTCGCCCGTAAATTGACCGCCGCCGGAGCGATAGGATCAACGTGTGCGAAACTAGCCGAAGCGGAAGCGCTTGCGCGGGGTGGAGTCACTGATCTGCTGATTGCGAACTTAATTGTCGGTGATAAAAAATTGAAGCGATTAGCAGCGCTGTGCGAAATTGCTAATCCTGTCGTCTGCATCGACCACATCGATCAAGCAGTGCCAATGAGTGCGGCGATGGTAGAAGCAGGGGTGCAAGTACGGGTGATCATTGAAATTAATATCGGATTAAATCGAGTCGGATGTGGAGCGCAGCAAACCAAAACGCTGGCACAACAGCTTAGCGAACTTCCGGGGCTCAAGTTCTCAGGTATTATGGGATATGAAGGGCACCTGTTGACCATTGCCAACCCCCTTGAAAAGAAAACGAAAATTGAAGCGGCCTTAAAGATTCTATCTGACGTCGCGGCTGACCTAACAGAAATCAACCTGCCCTGCCAAATCGTGTCCTGTGGAGGTACGGGTTCTTATATGCTCAGTCGCATGCAACCTAATATCACTGAATTGCAAGCGGGAGGTGCCATTTTTATGGATCAGTTCTATCACCAACAATGCGGTGTTGAACACCTAGAAAAAGCTTTGACCGTTTATGCGACAGTCGTCGGGCGGCCAACGGAGGATCGAGCGATAATCGATGCTGGTAAAAAAACGATGCACGTCGAATACGAAATGGCTGTCGTTGTCGGACGTAATGATATCCAAGTTGAGAGTTTGTCAGCGGAACATGGTACGCTTAAACTAAGCGGTAACGCGTGCGAATTACCAATCGGTACACGCTTGGAGTTCGTGCCAGGCTATGCGGATATGACCTGTGTGCTGCACGACTATTTTTATGCATTTCGGGGAGACAATCTCGAAGCCATTTGGGAACTTGAAGCTCGTGGTATTTTGCAATAAACCCATTCCTTGGCCAACGTTAATAAATAAGGCCTCAGTTTTATTCTCAGAAAGAACCTAATGATTAATTCAAAAACCACTACCATAACTATCATCCTTGGCCTGGTACTTGGGCTGTTTGCCAACTGCCTAACCACTTCACAAGTCGAAGCAGATGATAAGGATAAAAGCGTTTACCGGCATGTCGTGATGTTTCAATTTAAAGAAGACGTCTCGAAAGTGAAGGTCGCTGAGGTTGAAAAAGCCTTTATGGCACTACAAGGAAAAATTGATACGATTGTCGACATTGAATTTGGAACCAATGTAAGCCCTGAAGACTTGAACGAGGGATTAACACATTGTTTTCTTGTGACGTTTAAGAATAAAGCGGGCTTGGAAGTCTATTTACCGCATGCCGCGCATAAGAAATTTGTCGACCTCGTCAAACCACAACTCGAAAAAGTAATGGTCATTGACTATGTTAGCAATAACTAGAGTGCCTCACGGCCTGCTCGTTTTTTCAATTGTTAGCATCTGCTGTTGTTGCAGTCAGAGCTCGATTACCAATGCCAGTGAAATACTCACTGTGCGATTTGCAACATTTAATGTCAGTATGAATCGCGGCAGCAGTGGAGAATTACTCGCAGAACTGCAGGCCGGCGAGAGCGAACAGATTAAAAAAGTTGCTGCTGTAATTCGTATCGTTCGACCCGATGTTATTCTGCTTAACGAGTTTGATTATTGCGGGGAACAAGCCGCCACAGCCATCGCTGCGTTCCAAGAAAACTTTCTCGCCGCCAAAGAATTACTTGGCACTAAACCAATTACGTTTAAATATCACTTCGTATCCAGCGTCAACACGGGACTACCCTCTGGCCTAGATCTGGATGGCAACGGTAAAACCACGGACCCCGGGGACGCCTATGGGTTTGGCCGTTATCCCGGGCAATACGGTATGGTTGTGTTGAGTCAGTTTCCAATTTCCTCGGACGCCAAAACGTTTCAGAATTTCCTCTGGAAAGACATGCCTCAAGCAATGCTGCCTCAGAAGGTTAAGCCGAGTGATAAAAATGAGTCATATTATAGTAGTGTCATTTTAGACAAATTTAGACTCTCTTCAAAAAGCCACTGGGATCTCACCATTGAAACACCTAGACATGACATACATTTTTTGGTCAGCCATCCAACACCACCAGTTTTTGACGGCCCTGAAGATAAGAATGGTAGCCGCAATCACGACGAGATCCGTTTCTGGGCTGACTACATCTCGGACAACAAATCCCAATATATCTACGATGATAAAGGGCGACGAGGAGGTTTAACTAATTCACAGTCGTTTGTCATTGCCGGTGATATGAATGCTGATCCTGCAGATGGCGATACCACCGACGACGCAATTTCACAGCTGTTAAACCATCGCCGTATTCGTAATCCACTTGCCGCTAGCGACGGAGCCGTTGAAGCTAGCAAACTACAGGGAAAAATTAACACGTTACATCAAGGTAAACCCAAATTCGATACGAGTGACTTTTCAGATCGATCCCCCGGTAACTTACGGATCGACTATGTGCTGCCATCACGAAATTTGCATATCGAAAGTGCTGGCGTCTTCTGGCCTCGCAAAGACCAACCCACCGCTGCTCTACTCGACGCCTCCGACCACCGACTCGTCTGGCTCGACATCCAATCAAAGTAAACACTCTGCCGTTTCGCGGCGAGTATGTGGTCCGTTTTGTTGACCTCCATTACATGTTTAGTGACATCTAACGGGGAATA
Source organism: uncultured Planctomycetaceae bacterium (assembly GCA_963934735.1). Lineage (GTDB taxonomy): Bacteria > Planctomycetota > Planctomycetia > Pirellulales > Pirellulaceae > UBA721. The sequence goes on along the minus strand of CAWVZW010000096.1, from coordinate 2,415 downwards.
CACGACGGGTTATATCGATTATTCTGCATATTTTTCCTGTCTTTCCTATTTTTCCCAATCAACATATTTTCACAGGCCTGTTTGTAAACTATCTTGAAGTAGTTACTACAGCATCTTGTACCATTATTTAAATTTTAAAGTCGTTCAGTGACTAAACGACCCAACATATATAAATGAATAACTACCTTTTGAGAACAATTCCCATGAAAAATTACCTTGCTAGCTTCGTATGTCTTTTTAGTTTTGTAACATGGACTGTTGCTCAAGAACCGCCCAAGCCGGAATTCCCTCCTCATGCAACTGTCCTCAACGGATATGAAAAAGTTGTATCCACTGCCGATGGTGCCCGCAGTATGTACACGTTGTGGACTCGGTCCAAAGATGGACAAGTTTATGCTGAACTACCACCGACATTTGCTCAAAAACGATACTTCATTGCATTAACCGTTGCCAGTGGCGACAAATATGCGGGGCTTCAATCCGGCGACTACTACGTATACTGGCGCCGCTACAACAACAAATTAGCCCTGATCGTGCCGGACCTCGACACTCGCTCCAACGGCGACCCTGAATCACTTTCATCGGTAAATCGACTCTTCACAGATACCATGTTATTGACTGTCCCAATTATCACGATGGGACCAAGTGGTGGACCTGTGATCGATCTCGATTCAATTCTTGTCGGCAAAGCGAGTAAGTTTTTCGGGCCCTCGGTCGTCAACCGTGAAATGGGTGGCCTGTTCAAACTTCAAAAAGCAAAAGCATTCCCACTAAATGTCGAACTCGCTTTTGAAATCCCCACTGCGAGCGGCAAGTTGTCGTCTCTGCACTACAGCATCAGTGAGTTGAATCCCAAAAGCAACTACCGTCCACGAATAGCTGATGAACGAATCGGATTCTTCGTCACTTCCTACAGTGACTTAGGAAAATACAAAGACGACGAAACAAAGGTTCGTTACATCAACCGCTGGCATCTTGAAAAACGGGATCCCCGTTTAAAAATCAGCCCTCCCAAAAATCCAATTGTGTTTTACATCGAACACACGACACCAGTACGGTATCGCCGTTGGGTCAAGGAAGGTGTCCAGAGCTGGAATTCTGCCTTTGAAAAAATCGGCATCTCAGACGCTCTAGAAGTTTATTATCAAGATAAAATAACTGGCGCTCATATGGACAAAGACCCCGAAGACGTGCGATACAACTTCGTACGCTGGTTAAACAATGACATCGGAACAGCAATTGGACCGAGTCGAGTCAATCCTAACACGGGTCAGATTTTAGATGCCGACATCATCCTTACCGATGGTTGGATTCGTCACTTCCATTACGAATTTGACAATCTATTACCGAAAATCGCGATGGAAGGTTTCAGCGCCGAGACACTTAGTTGGTTAGCGAACAACCCTGATTGGGATCCTCGTTTAGCTTTTGCTCACGGCTCGCAACGAGACCACGTCCGCCAAAAACTCACCGCCGCCGCGGGACGTGCCTACGGTGGACACCCGGCCACACTTGTCGATAACACCTTACTCGGTGACGACGAGTACGACGGATTAATCGGGCGTGTTTCTCAAGTCAACGGTTCATGTATGGCATCTCAAGGGATGGCCTTTGACGTCGCGATCATGCGAATGATTTATGAAATCCAAGCTAGCCAACTGCAAGCGGATGAAGCCGAAGACAAAAAGGAAGCCGAAGACAAAAAGGAAGAAGAGGACAAAGGTGAAGAAGCCAAGGGCGAAGAAGAAGCGGCACCGAAAGAACCTGTTGAGGAAGAGATGATTCTAGATGGTATGCCAGAGTCGTTTATCGGACCTCAATTGGCACATCTTGTGGCACATGAAGTCGGCCATACTCTTGGTTTGCGGCACAATTTCAAAGCCTCTAGTGCTTACACGCTTGAACAAATCAATTCAGTTGAACATCGTGGAAAGCCAATAGGTGGCAGTGTTATGGACTATACGCCTACCAACATTCGCTTCGAAGCAGGAACTGCTCAAGGTGACTATGCCATGCACGGTATTGGCCCTTACGATTACTGGGCCATCGAATATGGTTACACCTTTGAAAAAGACCTCAATCCAATCCTAGCTCGCGTCGGCGAACCGGAATTGCAATTTGCAACAGACGAAGATACTGGCGGTCCTGATCCCTTGGCTCGACGTTACGATTATGGCAAAGACCCTCTAAATTTTGCTCAAGATCAAATTAAACTTGCAAATCACCACCGTGGATTGGTCCTTGAGAATTTCGTGAAAGACGGAGACAGTTGGTCCAAAGCACGGCGTGGATACCAAATCACGCTATCCATGCAAGCTCGCGCTATTAGCATGATGGGCAATTGGATTGGTGGTGTACATGTTTATCGCGACAAAAAAGGCGACGCTGGAGATCGTGCTCCACTACAAGTTGTCC
>CAWVZW010000095.1:0-12725 GCA_963934735.1 uncultured Planctomycetaceae bacterium | reverse complement strand
TCCAATCTGTTTGGAGATTTATTGACGGATCTCGGAGGTATACTCGGCGGTGGATTGGGATTGGCTCCGAGTTGCAATGTGAACCCGACTAACGAATTTCCGTCGATGTTCGAACCGGTGCACGGTTCGGCTCCGGATATCGCTGGGCAAGGCATCGCGAACCCTATTGCGTGTATCTTGAGTTTAGCAATGATGTTTGATCATTTGCAATGTAGCAACGCCTCGGAGATCATCCGTCAGGCCGTTGAAGCGGCGCTGCTCAATGGCAGCAAAACTCCTGATCTCGGTGGGGAATTGACTACTGAGCAAATGGGTGACGCGGTTTTGGCACAGCTGTAAACGGGAACCAATTAACAGTCGTTTCCGCTGAATTTTATGTGTTAAACTTTGCAGATTTTATCGATTGTAGGGCCACCAAACACCGATGTTTTCAATAGTTACGCTCTTCCTGAGCGTAGCAACAACGTTTGAATTCAGTGGGGGGAATCGGATGTGTTCCGGAAAAATATCTAATCGATGGTCACTTATGATAATGGCCATGACATTAATTTCTGCTGTCGGCTGTGCTGGATCCTGTGGATGCTTGCGGGATGGATTTTCAGGTCGTTTACCTAGTCCAGTGGTCCTTGAAGAGACGGTCATCGATCACGACTGGCAGCGGTCTGAAGTTGAAATGCTAGCTACTATTGAGGAATCCAAGCTCGTGTCTAGCATCGAGCAGCATGGCAATGCTGCGAGACCATTACAGTTGCGTAAGGGCATCGAAGCCCGTGGTCGCAAAAACGGATGTGGTGAGTTCTTCTGGAGTTCGTGGCACAACGATCCTCCGGCATTAGCAGACTACGCCATGCCTACCGAGTAACCGTCGTTGGGAAACTGGCGAGGGTTATTTCGCTTGAAAGTCTCCAGCTGTAATCACAATCAGCTTTTCAGGCAACATGTACTTGCGAGCTGCTGCATTAACTTGTTCCACGCTCAACGCTTGAATGGCAATTTCGAGATCCTTGGTTGTTTGGATATCACGTTGTTGCACGACTAGCGAATTCAACAGTCCGAGCATCCCGCTATCAGTTGCTCGAGATACGGCATTACTCTGCATGATCGCCTCTTTTGCTTTCTGAAGTTCGGCGGCAGTAATTCCGTCTTTCCGCAACAAATCAACTTCCTCACGTATTGCAGCAACCACTTTATCCGAGTTGGCTGGATTGGAGATTGCATACATCATGAAACGTCCGAGGTCCTTAAACGCGTAGGTTCGATACATCGATGCAACACCGTAGGAAAGCCCATCTTTCTGTCGCACACGGTCAGCCAATCGCGATGACAAACTACCGCCTCCTAGTATTTGATTGGCGACAATCAAGGCAGCGTAATCCTTATTCATGCGTCCGACAGGCACTTGGTGGGCTGCGATGTAGAAAGCGTTTTTCTTTCCGGGCGTGAGGATGGATTCATGACGTCCCTTGACATCCGGAAACGCTGACGAGTCAATACGAACATACTCCACCTTCGTCGCCAGTTTTGCGATAGCCTTGGTGACGGTGGGTAATAGGTCCGCTGCTGTAAAATCCCCCACGACAATTAGTTCACCGGAACCATTGCCAATTTGAGTTGCGTAAAGTTCCTTGATGTCGTCAAGCTTTATCGATTTAAGCCGTACGATTTGTTCTTCGACTGTATGTGACGCCCGAATATCGTTCTTATCATACGGTGTCATGGTTCTCGCTAGCAAACTCATGGCAAGTGCTTGAGGATCGGCTTTGGATGCTTCCAAACCGGTGATCGATTGTTGTCGCAGGACCTCAAACTCATCTTCTGGAAATGAAGGTGCTTGTAATACTTGAGTCATGATTGCCAATACTGCGGGCAGCGTTTCGCGTTTCGCAGTTATCGAGATTGTGAGTGACCCAGCGGATCCTCCGAAGGAGAGTGACGCACTGAGTTGGTCTAACGCATCCTGAATCTGTTGATGATTCATAGATTCGGTACCTCGCATCATCATCGATCCCAAGAAACTAGCGGCGCTGTCATACTTTAATAGACTCCCAGCGTTACCGTAATTAAGGCTTAGACTTAGCACAACTTGTTCACCGCGACTTTTCTTGGCGAGCAAGGCGGTCTGGATACCAGAGGGCGTTTCGTCACGCGTCGTTCGTTTATCAATATTATCCAATGTGGTTTCAAATTGTTCACCTTGAGCGATCGATTTGCGACCTTGATAATCTTTTACCATCGCTGCAATATCAGGTGTACTAGGAATCGTTACATACTGTGGTGCTTCCGTGGGAATAAAAAGCCCAGTCGTGCGGTTATTGGCACCCATGTATAGTTTTGCAACTCGTTGAACATCTGCGGCCGTTACTTTTTCCACTCGATCTCGATACAGAAAGAATAGACGCCAGTCACCCTGAGCCGCCCAGTTACTTAGTTGAACGGCGACGCGAGAGGTATTGTTGAGCGATTGCTCACGTTGTTTTTTGATTTGCTGAACAACTCGCTGTACTTCTTCGTCGGAAACTCCGCTTTCAGCAATCTTGTCAATTTCAGCGATCATGGTGGTCTGAACTTCTTCGACGTTTTCTTTTTCAGCTGCCTGCGAATAGAAAATCATGATGCCAGGGTCGCGTTGAGCAAAGGTGCCACCCACGATACTACTTGCAATCTTCGTTTCCACGAGTGCTTTGTACAGGCGACCTGCTGGTTCAGTTGAGAGGATGTAACTCAATACATCGACTGCGGCGAAGTCTTCATGAGCAGAGGCAGGAACGTGATACACGAGACCGGCGATTGCGACTTCACCGGTACGCTGCAATTTCACACTGCGCTCACCGTCTTGTGGTGGCTCGATCGTATAGGTCTTGTCAAGTGTACGTGTCGGTGCTGGAATAGCCCCAAAATGTTGCTTGGTAAATTCGAGTGCTTTGGCTTTGTCAAACTGACCAGCGATGATCAGCAATGCGTTATCTGGTTGATAGTATTTGCGATAAAAAGCTCGCAAATTTGGCAAGGGCACGAGTTCGATATCGCTCTTGTTACCGATGGTCGACTTTCCATAATTGTGCCAATCAAACGCAGCGGATGTCATGCGTTGCATCAGAATACGACTAGGACTATTTTCCCCTCGCTCGAACTCGTTACGGACAACCGAGAATTCGGATTGGAGGTCAGATCCTTTGATGTAACTATTGATCATGCGATCCGCTTCGAGCTTAATCGCAAATTCTAGGTTCTCATTCCCTGCCGGCAGTGTTTCGTAATAATTAGTTCGGTCTAGAGAAGTGGTGCCGTTAAAACGAGCGCCTTTTTCAGTGAGTAGACCTGGGATGTCCCCATGGGTGGGAGTTCCTTTGAAAACCATGTGTTCAAGTAGATGTGCCATACCTGTTTCACCGTAGCCCTCGTGTCGAGAACCGACGAAGACGGTCAGGTTTATGGTTACCGTAGGAGAAGAATTATCAGGGTACAACAGGATTTGAAGGCCATTATCAAGTTGGAACTGCGTTATGCCTTCAATCGTGACAAGTTCCTCGATTTCTGCCGCGGCGGTTCGCTCGACAATGGACACCTGTAATATCAGGCCAACGAGAAATAGAGCGACAAGCTTTGTGGAACATTTCATGATCGAATTATCCTGTGATGGTTTTGACACGTTTGTATGTTTCTGGATCACTGCATGACTGCAGTTGAAAAATGTTTTATGCATATTAGACGATAAATATATTGTACTGAATCTATGAGTGATGTTAACCCATTAGTGAGCTTTGTATGTCTTGACCGAGATGCTCAGTCATAACTGAATAATTCAGAGGTCGATCCAGAAAAAGAATTCGCTATAGGGTTGGATACCATCGTCCATTTCGCGAGCGGTTTTTTCCGTTAGAAATCCTGATTTAAGGAAAAAATTATGGGCTCGTTCAAAGCGTGTATCGGACCAAAATTCGACTCGTTGAAACCCCTCGGAGCGTGCCCACTCGATCGCCCATTGCATGAGGGCATGCCCGAGGCCCCTGCCTCGTAATGACTTGTGTAAATAGAGCCTCCGAAAAGTACACAAGTGGGTTTGTTGGTCGAGTGGAACGACAGCATGGCAACCGACAATGGTCTGTTGTTGGTCCTCCACAATAATGAATTCACCTGCGTGGCCGCTATAGTTATCTTTCAAATTGAGTAAATCGGAGTCGTCACCATTGAGAATGACCTGATCCCCATGTTCTTGATAACAAGATTCAATCAGCGCCACGACCCGATCTTTATCTGAATTCTGAGCGCTGTAGACCGCGTATTCGGTGAATCCTTTTAACGGAGGTAGAGGGAGTGCTGACATGCAAGCAATTTATAGCTAGAGACCAAGAATAATAACAGTACCGCTAGTAGAACCAACTGGGGCAAGGGCTGGAAATGTTGGGTTTACCCAAGCAATTTCAACATCGGTGAACCTTCGTTGAGTGTCGGGCGTTCTGGGCGGCCTTGATGTGAGTACATCAATTTCATGTTGTCGAGACCGAGCAGGTAAAGAATTGTGGTATGGATGTCTTTAATATGCATACGGTCGTCCACAGCGTGTAGGCCTAGTTCATCGGTCGTACCGATCACTTGTCCACCTTTAACTCCGCCGCCTGCCATGAACATCGTAAAGCCATAGGGATTGTGGTCTCTACCAGTCCCTTTTTCGCTCATTGGCGTACGGCCAAACTCTCCACCCCAAATGACGAGGGTTTCGTCTAGCAGTCCTCGTTGCTTGAGATCTTTCAGCAGACCAGCGACGGGCTTATCCGAGGCACCGCAATTGTCGGTGTGATTGGTTTCGATGTTGGTATGTGCATCCCATTTACTGCCGCAGCCGTGATAAAGTTGTACAAAGCGAACTCCACGCTCGACGAGCCGCCGCGCGAGTAAACAGTTTTTACCAAATGCCTCGGTCTTCGTGTCGTCCATGCCATACAGTGCTTTAGTTGCAGCAGTTTCACGTGATAAATCAACCGCTTCTGGGGCAGTTTGTTGCATCAGATAGGCGAGTTCAAAGCTGCGGATACGAGCTTCCAATTCACTTTGATCTTGCCCTAGTGACCTGGCGTGTTGCTTGTTTAATTGTGCCAACAAGGAATTCTTACGGACTTGCCTTGGCGTATCAATAGATTTATTAGGTACAAGATTGCGAATGGGCGGGTTATTACCCGAAAATGCCGTACCTTGGTATGTTGCCGGCATAAACCCAGTGCCCCAATTTCGCGCTCGGTTAAAAACTTTATTGGGGACGTCTTCAATTACAACAAAGGTAGGCAGGTTGTTGTTTTCTGTACCGAGTCCATAGCTAACCCAACTACCCAATGACGGTCGACCACCGCGGATGGAACATGTATTCATCTGGCAAACGCCGTTAGAGTGGTTTAGTCCATTGCCGTGGCAAGATCGAATAACGGCGATGTCATCCACACACGTCGCGATGTGGGGTAGCCAATCGGACACCCATGTACCGGCTTCGCCATGTTGTTTCCATTTGCGTTTGTCTGCCAACAATGGCGCATTATATTCACCCATGGGTGTAATGATTGGACCATAAGTGTCCGGCAGAGGTTGCCCCGCGAGTTCTCTAAGCTTGGGTTTTGGATCAAACAGATCGAGGTGACTTGGCCCGCCTTCCATGAAAAGAAAGATGACTTGTTTGGCACGAGCAACATGATGACCGACTGCAGCAGATCCACTCGACAGTGTTTCCGACCCCAACGCTTGTTCACCGAGCATCCCCGACAACGCTATACTGCCAAACCCAAAACCTGCGTGGGCTAACATCTCACGTCGTGAGGATCGACCGTCTAATGTGCGCTGAATGTTCATGGTAGGCAGAAAGTGAATTGCGTATTAAAAATATGGATTATTGAATATATAAGAATTCGTTGGCCGCTAGCAATACATGACAATAATCGGTCCAAGCCTCTTCTGGTGACTTTGCATTACTGAAAAAATCGCGAGCAAATTGTTTTTCCGTGTCGGTGGCACAACGACTGTATAGCTTCCAATGTATCAGATCGATGTTCTTTTCGCAGTTTTTTATGTCGGGGGGCAATGTGAGCTTGCTGAGGGCAGTGGCCCGTGCCAGGACCCAATCATTATTCATGATCAACAGTGTTTGCGTTGGAGTGGTGGTGGTGTTTCGTTCCGGTGAACTTAGGATGCCGTCGGTTCCATCGAACGCTAACAGAAAAGGGTGAGGATGATTGCGCATCATTTTTAGATACGCCGATCGACGTGTCGATTCTACATCTTGGCCTTCACCGCCGAGTTGCATATCCAATTCACCACTGACATTGAGAATGTTGTCGCGAATTTGTTCGGCGTCAAGGCGACGAATATTTGCCCGCCAGAGAAATTGATTGTCAGCATCGAATTGCCGCATTGCGATCGCCTGTGGGTGGATTGCGGATTGCCGATAGGTTTGGGATGTAACAATGAATCGATGAAGTTCTTTTATGTCCCAGTTGCTTTCAATGAACGAGGCGGCTAAAAAATCGAGGAGTTCCGGATGCGTCGGACGGGTACCGAGTGTGCCGAAGTCGCTTGGCGTATCTACGATGCCATGGCCGAAGTGGTACTGCCAAATCCGATTGACCATTACACGACTGGTGAGCGGATGCTGTGGATCGGTTAGCCAGTTCGCGAGCGCTGTGCGGCGTCCGGTCGTAGCATGATTCAATGGAGATACGACTGTTATTGTCGGGTCGAGTAAACTAAGTCCACCAGGTTGCTGTGGATTACTAGTGTTCGGGTTCAACGTCAGGGGCGCTGTCGTATCGACGTCCGTGACTGAGGCGATGACTCCAAGTGGTGCTGGTCTTAGATTGTCGAAGGATTTCAATTTGACAGATAGTCGTTTCCAATCTTCGAGGTCGGTTTCCTTGAAGTGTTTCAACCAGTCCACGTCGTTGATCTTCTTTTGAACTTGGCGAAATGCTAAGTAAGCGATTTGCTTTTCGTAAGGTGTCCGTTCGCTACCTTTCTTATAAAGTAAGGGGCGAACATCCAATGGAAACATTTCTATTTGCGCTGTGGTTATCTTTTCAATATGCTGTGCTTGCAGGGAGTCGATTTGTTGACGGACGTTGATTGTCGCGTGGTGCCATTTGTCCAACGCCGCTTGATAAACCGCACGTTCGGTGGGAGTGCCAGCTAATTGTTCATCCAACGGCAGTAGAGGTGCAAAGAATGCCCGTAGTCGATAATAATCGTCTTGTAGAATGGGATCAAATTTGTGATCGTGGCACCGCGCACAACTAATACCCAATCCTAAAAACGCATCTCCTGTGACGTCGGTGATGTCATTCAGAATAATATCCCATTGTGATCTGGCATCACGTTGATTGTATTCATAAATCCAATGGCGTAAAAAACCAGTAGCGATTTGGGCTTGTTGGTTTTCCGGTTCTAATTCATCCCCGGCAAGTTGTTGCCGGATGAATTGATCGTAGGGTCGATTCTGATTGAACGAATCTATAACGTAATCGCGGTATCGCCACGCTTCGTTTCTATAATAATCAGCGCTATACCCATCGGAATCCGCATAGCGGACTAAATCAAGCCAGAACTTGGCCCAGCGGACTCCATGTTGCTCATCGTTTAGGAGTTGCTCGACGATTTGTCGGTAATGCTCGTCGCTAGGATCGGCGTTGAATTCTTCGACAACTTCCGGCGGCGGAATTAAGCCGGTGAGGTCCAAGTAGAGTCGGCGAATTAATTGGTTTGACTGCGCGGGCGGGGCCATGCTTAATCCCTGATCGTGCAGAGTGGCTGTGACAAATCGATCAATCGGATGGCGGTGTTTACCACGAACTCGCGGAGGCCTCGGCTTTTTAATTTCCTGAAATGACCAAAAATCACGGTCTTCGTCTGTAAATCGTAATGCCAGATCGCGAGACGGGTCAGGTGTAGTTGTTGGCCATTTAGCGCCGTCGCTAATCCACTGCCGAATGTCGTCGACGATTTGTTGAGGCAACGCTGCCGAGGGCGGCATTTCAAACCCGTTGTATTCAATCGCCTCGATGAGCAAGCTTTCATCCGGTTTACCGAGTGTGATTGCTGGTCCTGAGTCGCCACCCGTTAGAAGCGCTTCGAGGGAATCGACTCGCAGGCCGTTTTTTTGTTTCTCGGAACCGTGGCAAGCATAGCAATGCTGCACTAGCAACGGGCGAATGTTTTCTTCGAAGAATTGCGTTTGCTTGGCGGTGATGGGGACGTCAGTTCCTTGGACTGCAGACGTTGAGAGGGTGAGCAGTGAGCCAAGGACTAGCGCAAGAGAAAAAGTACGGTGGAGCATTTTTCGAGGCGAACGGTAATAAGTGGAATAAGCGAGGTTTATATGAATATATTATGACATAAAGACGTGTGCTAGGTACAACTTCTGGTTTGGCGAATCGGCTGATAACGGTGCAAATTAAGGATTGGCGACAGGTTTGGTGAGCAAGTGCGGCTGGGTCAGTCGTTCCAAAAGGATCGCTTGTCGCAGATTGTCCTGGCCTTCGAGGACGGCGCCGATGCGCGACTGAATGATATGTAGGTTGCGATAATGCAATGTTAGAGTAGGGTTTGCGCGGAGGCTTTCTTGCAACAGATCAATTGCCTTTTGGTGTTTTCCTGCTTGATAGAAAAAATCAGCAAACAGGCCATATTCCATCGATGGTCGATATGTTTGCGCATACCAGTCAGAAAATAGAGCGATTCCTTGTGTTGTGTTTTTTTGTCGGTGATAGCAGAGGGCAAGCAAACTTATTGTGGTGGCATCGTTTTGCTGCATCTCGTTGGCTCGCTGCAGTACAGCGATGGCTTCTTGGGTTCTGTTTGTCAAGTAATAAACACGGCCTAGGTTTCTAAGCAATTGGCTGTCGTTACTGACCTGACGGGCTGCTGCTGTTAGTGATTTTTCGGCCAGTTCCAACAAATGGTCCTCACCGACAGTTGCGTATTGCGTCAACAGTGCTTCACCGGTGGCACGGTCCACTTCCCATTGCGGTAGCTGCGAATGTATGTTGGGAAAGAGTATCCATGGAGTTGCATCGGTGTCTTTTTTAACGACCGTCGATGAGTTATCAAATGCGCTGACGGTCGGTTTGCGACGCACGCGGTGATCGGATTGTGTCGAATGGGCGATGTCGCTATTGGCGATACGCGGTATGTGACAAGCAAAGCAGGAGTTCTTTGCGGACGAATTCATTCGTACATCGATGGGCTCGCTACATTGCGTAGCGGAGGGGCTATGGCAATCCAGACATTTGTTGCGGTAGAATTCTATTTTTTCGCTGGGTGTCGGGTTGAAGTGTGGGTCGTGGCAGGACGTGCAAGTCATGGTTGTTGCGGGGCTTTGATAGCAGGCACTCGCATGCATTTGTTCGACATGACTCACAATTGGAGCCGCATCGTTGCCGTGGTCCGTGCTATTAGAGATAAAGACGGACCAGACTTCACTCAATTTCATACCGGGACGAAAATCAAAAAAGGACTTTCCAAAGCGGGGCGCTCGGTATTTTCCGGATAGGTGGCATTGATTACAAATACTTTCCTTTTCGACGGTTGGCAATTTGGCAGGATTTACAATGAAATGCTCTTCTTTAAATATGCCTTGGCGGTGAGTTTCCACGTGTTTCGTAGCGTCACCATGGCAGCGTTGGCAGCTAATTCCCATTTCACGAAAAGGGGTTTCACTATCAAAGTGATCGGGCTTATTTGCTACTCGATTGACTTTTCCAGCGTGACAGGCAAGGCACTTGTCGAAAATGACTCGTTCGAATCGCTGATGATTTCCTGGAATATAGCCCGGGGACAAATCCCACAACTCTTTTTCGACGTACCATGTGATCGGTGACTGAAAAAGACGATCCCCTGATTGGTGTAAAAACGACCTGCCGCGAGACCCCGACCCAACCACGTAGTGCATAGGGATTGATTGTTCGAGTACGGTTTGTCCGCTTGAGGACATGACTCGTTCGATGTGTGCAACCGCAGATGGAGGTAACTCGGGGTCGTTTGCGTCGCTGCGGATTTCATATTGATATCCGGCAGATTTAAAAATTGGGCTTTGCAGATATTTTTCTAGCGGTGCTTGGTCTCCGAGTTTACGAATGGATTGCGCCATTGGGTGCTGTAAATACTGTTGGTAAATAGCAGCATGGCATTCTTGGCAACTTTCGCTCCCGATAAAATGCGACTCGGTAGACACTGGTTTTGGGACTGTTTGATCGTGATCCCAAAAAGAAGGTTGTTCTCTTGTATGAAAATCGTTGTTTTTCTGTTGGACGGTAGTTCGCGGCTGGTTTGGCGTGACGGGATCCGGACCGCACCCTAATATAGCAACAACGACCAAGAGTATAACGAGAAATGGTGTGGCGGGGTGCGTCAGTACTTTTATGCGTTGCGGACGATGACGCAGAGGTTGAGTATCAACAGATGTGAAACGGTAGGCCATGTTTGCGATTTTTAATTACCTCGATGCCTTTGAACAATGCGCGAGGATCGATGTGTTTATGGATCGGCACTGATTTCAGGTTTGTCATTATCGAAAGACAGGTTGTCTGCAGGAATAACGCCATCGCCCAGATAGATGCGAGAGTCCGGATGTACTTCGAGCCATTGTCCCCACGTGGTGATTATATAGGGGTAGTCAGGTAGGGGAGCGTTTTCCGAGGATTGAGAAAAGCGGACATTTTCAAAATAGAAGAACATTTCTTTATTCATCCATCCACCGAGTCCGACGTGTAGGTATTCGCCTCGTTCGGTAGAAGTGAAGACGCGGGCACGTTCATAAATATCACAATACGTTATGGCGAGCGGTATTTCGTTGATTAAGTCATTGATTACTTTCTGCCCCAATGGTGCGAATGCGTTCACGATGTATGCGCGGTGCTCGTCACCTATGGTAATTCCAATCACCTGCTCAGTATCGGTAACGCGTGCCTCTGTAGCCGTCAAAGTTATAGGAGCGATCATGCCTGGTAGCATCATTGGCGTGTCGTTAGGTGCTGTTTTTCCATTAATCGTCTGGTTCCAGCCTTCCGATTCAGGAATGATAATCGTGACTTGGCGTTTGTTCTCCGAGAAAAAAATGAACAGTAGAAACAGGCCGGTAACAACTACGATTATGAAGAAACCGGCAATGTACCACGCAATGCGAGACTCCGGTTCGTCGGAATCGACGAAATTATAATCATCATCGTCAGCGTCGTCTGAGAAAAGAGGGTTGATCTTTTTATCAACTTCCACATCAGGAGTTGCCTCAGGTGTGGAATGATCGATTGCAGCATCGAGTTCGGACTGGCTTTCATTGTTTGAATTGTCTGAATCGATGGACATGGCAATACCTATTGAAATGCAATTGTGATTATGTGTGAGTGTTTACAGATACGTTGGGAAGTTATTGATTGGGTTGGTTTGCTGGCGTTGGGTTTTGCGGCGCGACCGGTGCAAAAGGGGCCGTCGCGTTGTTCTCACGCGTCATTTCACCAATGACTCGTTCTAATTCAATTAATGCTTGTTGGTTTTGAGAGTCGATTGTCAGAACGGCTTGGTACCAAGTAACGGCGAGCTCAGGTTTGCCGATTTCCTCAGCCAATTTTCCGAGTTCTAGCCGCATGGCGGTGTTTGCTGGCTCACCAATGACATCAACATTAAGTTTTGAAAATCGTTCACGTTTTGTTCTCAGCGTAGTGGACTTTAGCGACATTTCTTCGGCTTTGGCTTCATCGCCAAGCCCGCGATAAGCTTCTGACAACTTGTACATGAATACATCGTCACGCGGGTAATAACGCAGGCCGCTGACAAACGTGTCCACCGCTGTTTTATAGGATCGATCTTGGACTTGGATTGTTCCCTTAAGCAGAATGGCTTCATGTTGGGCGGGGTCACGAGACAAGGCGTTGTTCAGTGCAACAAACGCATCTTGAACGTCACCGAGGTTGTAATGACAAGAAGCTCGTAGAGCGTAGATGCGCGGCGTCACAATCACTTGGTTTAGTTGAGTGAGCGCTTGATTAAATTGGCGAAGTTTGATGTGAACTTCAGCCATGCTTATGATGACGGTTTCACGGAGATCGCCAAAGGGATCGAGTTCTAAATAGTGTTGATAGGCAAGTAGGGAATCTTGCCATTGTTCGTAATCTTGCTGTACCATGCCGATGAAGCGGAAGATGCGAGCATTGTTTGGATCGAGTGTGGAAACGACTGTTGCTGCCTCCATCGCTTGTTGCATATTTCCGAGATCATAATAAATGGACGCCATCAGTTGGTACGCCGGCACCAATTTGCGTTCAGTTTTCTCACTTAATTTGATCGCAGCATCTAATGCTTGCAATGAATTGCCGTATTGTTTTTGTTTAAATAGAAGTTCACCTGCAATGTAATAATGGTACGTTGTAATCATCGGATCATCGGAATCTTGAAGTTCTTTTAGGTACTCCGTTGCGACAGTCAGATTATCAACAGTTAACGCGATAAACGCATTGAGGACCGAGATTCGATCGTCCTGTGCGGGCAATGTGAGTAGGGCGTTGCGGTGAGTGATAACATCCGGAATGTGCCGTTGATGCAGGGCGTTGAGTGCTGCCTCGAAGTGTTGTTCGGAAGTTAGTTTGCTGGCACTAGAAAATGTCATTCCTTGCGTCCGACGGTCTAACGTCATGACACCTAGAATGGTGATGCCAATGATAACACTAACGAATGCAAAAACTGTTTTTTTGCCCGCAATG
>CAWVZW010000094.1:0-13064 GCA_963934735.1 uncultured Planctomycetaceae bacterium | reverse complement strand
AAATGTTGGATTTAGTTGACTTTGAAGTCGCTGCGCCTGCTGCCGAAGAACCTCAAGCAGCTCAAGATTTGCCATCGTTGACTGATTTGGTCGAAGCGTCTGCTACAGAACCGGTAGAGACTCCAGCTCCGGCTGCTCAACCAGTCGCCGCGGAAGATGCTTGGGCAGCACCTAGTGAACAACCGAAAGTGACAGACGATGACGATGACCTCGATGCATTCTTAAAAGATCTTGGTTAATCGCGCCCAAATAGACTCGATCTTCTGGCTATTAATTTGAGAGGTATTCTCGGTTGGAATAAGATATCAAACAAGAGGATTCTGCTTAGTCTACTTCTGTATCTGATGTTGGCTGATGCACCCTAACCATTCTATTCACGATATAGATGGAAAGCATTTAAATAGGTAATGCTATGAAAAACAACTATTTGTTCTTGATGATTATTTCCTTGGTGTTATTTTTTGGAGCCTCTGATGTATGCTCCAGTTTATTGTTGGGTGCTGAACCAGGAAAAAAAGGTCCCGTGAACCACCTTGTTAATGAAACCAGTCCCTACTTGCTGAGCCACGCTCACAACCCAGTCGATTGGTATCCCTGGGGCGATGCAGCATTCGCCAAGGCCAAAAAAGAGAATAAGCTCATATTTCTGTCCATCGGCTATTCCAGTTGTCACTGGTGTCATGTCATGGAACGGGAATCGTTTGAAGATAAGGAAATAGCAGCTTTTCTTAACAAGCATTATGTTTGTATAAAGGTAGACCGCGAAGAGCGTCCCGACGTTGACCAAGTGTACATGGCAGCAGTTCAGGTTTTAACGCAACGTGGAGGCTGGCCGATGAGTGTCTTTTTGACACCGGACTCGAAACCATTCACCGGTGGCTCGTACTTCCCAGCACGAGACGGCGACCGTCGCGGAATTCCTGGTTTCTTGACGATCATCCAAAAGCTGTCTCAAGTGTGGATCGACGATCCAGAATTGGTCAGCAAACAAGCGGCCGCAGTTACAGATGCTGTGAAGTCAGAATTGGAAGCACGCATCCCGCGGACCCTCAATGTTCTTGATGAGAAAGTTTTCACAGCGACCGTGGATGCTTTGCAGGAACGATTTGATTCTCAGTGGGGTGGTTTTGGGTACAGCATCGCCAATCCGAATGTCCCCAAATTTCCGACTCCCTGTAATCTAGAATTTCTTATATTCGAAGTAGAACGACTGAATCGCGTCGGTAAAGATAGCGGACAGGCGCTGCAGATGTTAGTTGGGCAATTGGACCATATGGCGATGGGCGGAATACGAGATCATTTAGGTGGTGGTTTCCATCGCTACAGCGTAGATCGATATTGGCACATTCCCCATTTTGAAAAAATGTTGTACGACAACGGCCAATTAGCGAGCATTTATGCAGCGGCTTATAAATTGACCGGCAATCTAGAATATCGTCAGATAACCGAAGAGTTATTGGAGTTTGTGCTGCGAGAGATGACGGATGAAAACGGTGGATTTTATTCAGCGTTGGATGCGGATAGCGAAGGCAGCGAAGGTAAGTATTATCGGTGGTCGCGAGCGGAAGTTAAATCGCTATTGTCCGAGGAACAATACGAGTTGTTCGCCGATATTTATGCGCTCAACGGCGCTCCCAATTTCGAGGAAGATTACTACGCACTTTTGATGAGCAAAACCAGAACGGAAGAAGCAGTGGATCGAAAAACCGATCTCGCTGATCTTGAGAAACAGCTATTGTCGATGCGGCAGTCATTGATGCAGCATCGCAATAAGCGAATACGACCCTTGCTTGACAATAAAATCATGACAAGTTGGAACGGTTTAATGATTCGCGGGTTTGCAGATGCGGGGCGATTACTGGAGAAGCCTGAGTATATTGCAGCCGCTTCGAAAGCCGCTAAATTCATCCTTGAAAATATGCGTAATGATCAAGGTCAACTTTTGCACAGTTACAATCGAGGTGAGGCTCGGTTTAATGCGTACGTAGTCGACTACGCGTTTTTTATTGAGGGATTGATCGCATTGCATCGAGCAACTGGTGAGCAAGAATGGCTTACCCATGCAGATACACTCACTCAAACCCAAATTGAAAGATATTGGGATGATAAAAACGGTGGCTTCTTCTTTACTTCTAGTGACCACGAAACATTGATTGCTCGAGCCAAGAATCCAATTGACAGTGTCCGCCCTTCCGGAAACAGTGTGACAGCCGCGAATTTGCTGTATCTATATAAACAGTTGGATAAACCAGAGTATCTTAAAACCGCCCAGCGCGCTATTGATAGTGTTTCAGGCATACTGGATTCCTCACCAACAGCCGCTCCACGAATTGTCATCGTGCTAGGTGAGATTTTAGAACTCAATAGTGATCGCTAAGAGTGAATGGCTTGGACAATTGCACTCTTGGGTTGTTGAAAAACATAACCCGCAATTAGTCACGACTCTCAGACGGTTTTATGCATCGCCAGTGGGTTTGCGATTGGCGGCGGCAAACAAAAAATATAGCGGCAAGCTACAAAGTAAGAAGCCGCCACTGAACAACACGACAATAATGTCATCGCTGCCGACGAGACACAAGAAGATTGCATTGGCGATCAGTGAGATCAAAGGGATGATCGGGTAGCCGGGGACTTTGTAAGGTCGTTCCATATCAGGATGTTTTCTGCGTAAAATGAAAATTGCACCGATCGTTAACACGATAAAAATGGTCGCGCTAAACACGGCAATGTTGGTGAGGTAATCAAAAATCTCCTTGGCCTCTGATCCAGCGGGCAATCCAGAATCCGTTGCTTGATTTGTGCGATAGACGACATAGCCAGACACAATTAGCAAGAGAATAACGGTAACTAATCCTTGCCCCATGACGGCGATGTGCGGTGTTTTGAAGCGAGGATGGATCTTGGCGAAGGCTGGAATAAACATTTCATCGCGGGCCATCGCAAATAACACACGGGGCGGAGTTAACAGGCCAGTGTTCAAGGCACTAAAGACGCTTACTAAGATGACACTACTGAGTACGGCTTTGGCAAGTTGTCCTAAACTAGCGTTAACGGGTGTCAGGTAAACACTGATTGCTTCTTGCGGCACTAACCTTACAGGATCGTTCTCAATCTCGACCATTTGTTCAAGTGACAATGCGCCATGAAATGCGATATTGACGGCAATATAGATAACAAACAAGACAACGGCGCCACCAATCAATGCCAACGACAGGTTTTTCTGCGGCTCTTTGATTTCTTCTGCAATCCCAGTCACCATCCAACCGCCGGAATAGGCCCACATTACATTTAACATGACGAGTGTGAATACCATGACTAGTGATTCAGGTGTTTTGTCAGTGGAAAAATTGGCGGTGTAATTGGTTGCTTGGACTTCTGGAATTTCCACGAACAGTAGTAATATTGGTAAGAGTGCGATCAGCGACAGGAAGCCAACCTTGATAACCGTCGTAACGTTTTGCACTAATCCGCCCCAGAACACACCGAGGCAATTCACAACGGTGAGAATGGCGATTAACGAAATCGCGATTCCCACAGTTTGGACATTAGAGAATTCAACTCCTAGTAACGAGCTGAGGTTAATGACAAAAAAAATGGCGAGTGCCGAATTGCCACAGGATTGAAAGAATACAGATTCGTTCCATCCGGCTAGAAATGCTGGGATACGCCCATAGGCTTTGCGGATGTAAACGTATGTGCCACCAGCTTTGGGCATCATTAAGGCGAGTTCAGCAAGGCAGACGCCACCGATGACCGTAATGATGCCACCCACAGTCCAGGCGACCATGATCAAGCCTACGGAGTTACCGACCATGGCGTTCGCGCCAGGTTTTGCAAAAATCCCTGACCCAATGACTGCTCCGACTACCAACGCCATGGCGGACCATTTCCCTAATGCTTTTATCAACGAGGGCCGATTGGATTCGTC
Source organism: uncultured Planctomycetaceae bacterium (assembly GCA_963934735.1). Taxonomy (GTDB): domain Bacteria; phylum Planctomycetota; class Planctomycetia; order Pirellulales; family Pirellulaceae; genus UBA721. The sequence continues at coordinate 9,136 of CAWVZW010000094.1, read as the reverse complement.
GCTGGTTGAGGCACTATCAGCGTGGTCATTGCTGGGCAGTTCAGTATTCACTTAGGTATTCCGATTTGGCAGTGTAGTAAATCTATACTGTGTTTACAGCAAGTCACGAATTTCATCGGGAAAATCGTGCTTCTCCGAGTCGATTTTTCGTTCGAGATGATCGACTCGGTCAGAAAGGTCCTCGATTTTTTTCTGGCCATCAATGACAACATCATCTAGATCAACCACTGTTTTTTCGAGATGGGTAAACAGCGACTCAAGATTGGAGACTCGTTTTTCGAGCTGTTTTCGTTTTGGGGTATCAGACATAGCATCAAATCAAAATATTGAAGCGGATCAGATTTATTGGAGGGGAATAACCTGTAGAAATTTTACGAAATTAGTGTTGTTTCAACAAGACGTTTTGGCAGCGTGGCCAGGGTTCCTACAGCCAATCGCGTAATTGGTTATATACTAACGAGTGGTTTTCGATGATTTGTAGAGCGATAAGGGTTCCGAGGAGCAAAGCTACGGCGATCATTGAAATAGCGAATGGGTTTGTGGTGACTTCGACCTTGTTTAACTCAGTGGCTAATTCGCGTTTTAGTTTTGACCAATTAGCTTGATTTTGTTCAATGCCAACAGCGATGATCTGACAACTGCGCATGGCATTGCGTTTATCGATGCTCAGTTGCATGCCAAGATTGGGTAACTCTACACTATCCCCAGCCCACCGTGCATCTGGATCGAGCTGAGCGACAAGGCGGGCAAGGACACTTTTGAGTTGCTCACTGGATAAATTGTAGATAACTAATCTTGGACGACAGGAAATACCGATGAGCAGCGAAACTAGCATATACAGTGCAAGCAGTAGAACCCAAGCCCAAGGTCCAAATACCGTTAGGGCACTATCGGGTACAAACAGATTAACGGGGCCGACCATCACCAAACCTGAAAGAGCAATCGAGAGTGAAAATAAATCGCGGGCACCCGTGGTGATAAACGGTCGGCGCAGCGCATTTATGAGTCCCATCAATAATAGATAGACTGCTAGCGGGCCAAATGCGATGCAAATATGAGCGGATGCCATAAGTTCGACGGTTTCGTGTAGATGAGTGTTGTTACCCTGATTCTAGTGAATAAAGCCGATTAAACCAATTATAGCATGGCTGAAAACATCGATTTTATGCTGCGACTGGCCGCAACCTACACTTTTACTAAATTCGATGGTAGACTTTAAATTTCCCCGCATTGACACGATAAAAAATAAAACCAGACGAAGAGCGCCCGACGGTTAGATGTAATAAGAGTGGGCAAGCAGCAGCAGTAATATTTTAGAGTGAAGGTATAGCACGTTGGATTCATCAAGCATTGAACAACTATCGATAAATACAATCCGCACACTTTCCATGGATGGTGTACAAGCGGCTAATAGCGGTCACCCTGGCACTCCGATGGCGCTGGCACCAGTGACATATGTATTATGGAACGAGTTTTTACGATTTGATCCCGCCCAGCCCGAATTACCTAATCGAGATCGCTTTGTGTTGTCATGCGGTCACGCGTCGATGTTGTTGTATTCGACATTACATTTAGCAGGAGTTACGCAAACATCGTTAGACGCTGATGCAGCAACTCGACCAGCGATATCGCTGGAAGACATTCGTAATTTTCGCCAACTGGATAGTCCCTGTGCTGGTCACCCAGAGCATGGTGAAGTGTCGGGAATTGAGATGACGACGGGTCCTCTAGGTCAAGGAGTTGCAACGAGTGTTGGTATGGCGGTTGCTGGAAACTGGTTCGCCGCTCGTTATGATCGGGCCGACCAAACCCTGTTTGGCTTCGATACCTACGTAATTTGCAGTGATGGCGACCTGATGGAAGGGATTGGCTGTGAAGCTGCTTCGATGGCCGGTCATCTGCAATTGTCCAATCTGTGTTGGATCTATGACGACAATAACATCACCATTGAAGGCGAATGTGATTTGGCGTATAGCGAAGATGTTGCTACAAAATATGAAAGCTTAGGCTGGTCGACAGTTACAGTCACAGATGCCAATGATCTGACTGCAATTCGTGCTGCCTTTGAACAGTTTAAATCGACACACGATAAGCCAACGTTGATTATCCTTAAAAGTATTATTGGTTTTGGTTCCCCTAACAAAGCAAATTCTCATGCGGCCCATGGCGCACCATTAGGCGCTGACGAAGTTGCTTTGACCAAACAGGCCTATGGTTGGCCTACTGAACCGAAGTTTTTTATTCCAGAGGGCGTGATCGAGCATTTTCAAAGTGGCGTCGGCACACGTGGGCAGGCTTTGTCTCAACAATGGGATAATGACCTGGCAGCTTACGCAGCCGCTAATCCAACGGAGGCAGCTGAGCTGGAGGCGATTTGGCAGGGAGCACTTCCCGCGAATTGGGAAGCTGGCATCCCGTGCTTCCCTGAAGACGCCAAGGGCTTGGCGACTCGAGTTTCATCTGGACAAGTACTCAATAGTCTGGCAGAAAAATACCCGTGGATGTTAGGTGGCTCTGCCGACTTAGCTCCTTCGAATATGACGATGTTGAATTTTGATGATGCTGGTGAATTCAGCGTCGAAAACCGTGGTGGTCGCAATTTTCATTTTGGAATTCGCGAACATTCAATGGCTGCGATATGCAACGGCATGTCGTTATCTGGATTGCGATCATATTGTGCGACGTTCTTTATTTTCACTGATTACCTGCGTCCGGCACTGCGGCTAAGCAGCATCATGCGGCAAGGCGTGCTCTATGTCATGACTCATGATTCGATTGGTCTTGGTGAAGATGGCCCGACGCATCAACCCGTGTCGCAACTGGCTGCCTGCCGTGCATTGCCTGAGTTATTAGTATTTCGACCAGCAGATGCCAATGAAGTCGCCCAGTGTTACCACGCTTTGATACAACACCAGCAGCAACCGTCGATGTTGGTTTTAACTCGGCAAGCGTTACCGACCTTGTGTCGTGAACAGCATGCCTCCGCCAGTGGCGTTCATCAAGGAGCGTATACATTGAAGGATTGTGATGGCGATCCCCAAGTATTGCTGCTAGGAACTGGCAGTGAAGTCGGTTTATGTCTCGCTGCTCAAGAAACATTAGCCGCGGCAGGAATTGCGGCTCGAGTCGTCAGCATGCCTTGCTGGGAACTTTTTGAGGAACAGGGTACAGACTATCGAAATGAAATTCTGCCGCCACAGGTGACGGCACGTGTGGGTGTTGAAGCGGGCCTCCGCATGGGCTGGGATCGTTATATTGGTGTCGATGGTCGATTTGTGGGCATGGACGGTTTTGGGGCTTCAGCCCCCGCAGACGAGCTATTTGAGCACTTTGGAATTACCGCAGCTCACGTTGTAACGGCGGCGAAAGAAGCGATCGAAAATTCCCCGAGGTAGTAAATTACCGGTTGACCTCTAGTGGTGGTCGGCTAGATTAAAAACTTAATAAAACATTTATGCGATCAATTAAACGAATTCTAATTAAAGGCAGAATCCTATGAACGTCGTGCCCCTTGGCGACAAAGTTGTTGTTAAACGAGTTGAAGCAGAAGCAGTTACAGCTGGCGGTATCGTCTTGCCTGATGCGGCTCAAGAAAAACCACTGCAAGGTCGCGTACTTTCGATCGGTGATGGCATTCTGTTGGCCGATGGCACTCGTCAACCGCCTGAAGTATCTGAGGGCGATCGAATTCTGTTCGAATCCTATGGCGGAACAGAGATTCAAGTAGCCGATGAAGATTTGCTTATTATGTCAGTTAACAGCATCATCGCTGTTTTAGACTGAGTACAAATCGCTGCATAGCGACCTTGGATTATTAGCGAATCGGTACTTTTGCCACAAGGCATTGATACCCCTTGATAGCTGCTTGTATATAATGAAGCGATAGCAGCTGTCGGTTTGCTGCGTTGATCTAGTTTGTTATCAGAAGGAAATTGACTAATGCGACAGAATACTATTTCAGCTTTGATAATCATTATGCTAGGCACGGTCTTCAGTTCATTTTCTGGTGATGCAGAACTGCATGCCCAAATTGTCCGATTTAGTGACAAACAAAATAATCAATTTGATGCGATGAGGAGTAGGGCGGTCGCGTATTTGCAAAATATTGGCCAAGCCGAAGACGGTTCGTTTTCCGGAGAAGCTGGACCGGGCATAACATCGATTGTTACCGTAGCTTTAATACGTAACGGCGTCACCGAAGCAGATCCAGCTGTGGCTAAAGCCCTGAAATATTTGTTAGGATTTCGTCGACCCGATGGCGGTATCTATCAAGAGGGTTCCTTATACCGAAACTATGAAACTTGTTTAGCAATCCTCTGTTTTGTCGAAGCCAACAAGGACGGCAAGTACGACGAAGTCATTGAGCGTGCTAACGCCTTTGTGCGGGAAATCCAAGTTGGCAGCGACGGTTCAGTTGCCCGCAATAAAGATGAATTCGGTGGTTCGGGATACGGTAAGCATAAGCGGCCAGATCTAAGCAACACGACGTTTTTAATTGAGGCCTTACGAGCGGCTGGTGCGAGTGCTGATGATGAAGCGATTCAACGGGCGTTGGTGTTTGTTTCGCGGTCTCAAAATTTGGAGTCTGAACACAACAGTACGAAACATGCCCCCAAAATTAATGATGGTGGTTTTTTTTACACGCCAGCTGCGGGGGGTTCCAGTCAAGCCGGAGAAACAGCCAACGGTGGGCTGCGTAGTTATGCATCTATGACTTACGCGGGTTTAAAGAGCATGATATATGCCGGTGTGGATCAAGATGATCTGCGGGTCAAGGCTGCCTTGTCTTGGATTCGAAAAAACTACGCTGTCTCAGAAAATCCTGGAATGGGCGCGTCGGGACATTATTATTATTTACACACTTTTGCCAAGACGTTACGAGCGTTGGAAATTGACGAGGTGCAGAGTGCAGACGGTCGGCGACACAATTGGCGTGGTGACTTGATTTCAGAACTGTCACGGCGACAAAAACGTAATGGCTCGTGGTTTAATACTCGAAATACTCGCTGGCTCGAAGGCGATGAAAATCTTGTGACTGGCTATGCATTACTCGCGTTGTCATACTGCCGCGACTAGTTATCACAATGACGATGTGTCATCCAAATGTTCTAGAGTCATGGTCTGAAAGCACTGACGGTTATGTAGACCATAAAATAAAACCTCACCACAAACTCGCGCACGGCTTTGTAACGAGCGAGGTAAAAAACGAATTGAGTTATACGCTAAGATGAATGAAATTCCAAATCCATTGTTTGACCTGATTGAGCAGGACGGTCGGTATAAGCCTGAGGCATATGAGTTTATTCGTATGGCGTTGGCATTTGCTCATGATGTGATGGATGGCGGTTCGATGGCGACAGAAGAATTGGCAGAACTCAGGAAAGACGCGACGTCGGACGATGACATTCCCGAAGAAGCCCATTTGACCGGGCAAGAGCTTTGTGAGGCGATACGTAGACTAGCATTACTACAGTTTGGTTTCATGACAAAAACTGTACTTAACAGTTGGGGAATTCATGAAACGCTTGATTTTGGGGAACTCGTTTACAATATGATCGAGGCCGGATTGATGAAAAAATCAAAAACGGATTCCAAGTCAGACTTTGCCGATGTGTATGATTTCGAGACAGCGTTTGTTGAGAGCTTTGAAATCGTGGATGTTGGCGACATCGATATATAATCACGCAGAAAGGGCTCGAGAACGATGTGTTGCTCGAGCCCTTTTTAATTTGCTTATTACCTGCAATCGTGTCTACAGTCTCTGTGACTATTTGCTTGACAGCGATTCTTCCTTGTCTTGAGCTTCACTTCGTAGCTGAGCTCGCTGTTGAGCAATTTGAACATATCGCATGCCCATGGCAACTTGATTGGGGTGGAAATATCGTTCGCTGGTGCCATTAAGATGAGTCGCCCCTATTTTTTGCACTAGTTGTTGCCAGCTAAGGTCGTCTGTCAGATGCCACGCGGCTGCTTGTGCCGACATTTGATCGAGTTTACCACTTCCAAGCATACGACAAAGTTCGATGACTTGTGCGTTACGAGTAAAGTTTTCAATTGGCACGATGTCGTACTTGATACGCGGGTTAGGTTCTTTTTTGCCATGTTCAAGGCAAACCGTTGAGACTTTGACTTTACGTACTCGGCCAGGCTCGATGTTTTGGAAGCCGCCCATGCCGCCGCCGCCCATGCCCATACCGCCGCCACCGCCCATACCGCCACCGCCCATACCGCCGCCACCGCCGCCACCACCCATACCTTGTTGACCACCGCCGCCGCCCATACCGCCGCCGCCCATACCCATGCCGCCGCCGCCCATACCCATGCCGCCGCCGCCCATTTGGCCAAGGATTGGAACACCAGCGAACGCTTCAGGCATTCTGATACTGAGTTTACGTTTGGTGCGATTCTTCATCATGATATTGGCAGATTTACTGCTGCGAGGAATGAACATCACATCGATCAAACCAGCCTTCTTAGCGGCGAAGAATTCAACCGTATCATTGTCTAGCGATTGGAATGATCGGTTACCAGAATTACGTATGGCACCACTGATGGTGAGGGGCAATGCGACAGCGTTTGCTGCCAAACCACATAGTGCGAGACGACGTGTAAATTGAGCCTTAGACATGTTTTGAATTCTCCGTTTTCTTTACCAACTTTTCGGCAACTTGTTCATTTTTAATTATAGACAAACCAAGTTGCGGCGTTCGAAAAACTAAGAGATTACTGCTAAGTTTTTATGAACGTGAACTTACTTACCTAACTATCTATCCATAGAGTGTTATTCGCCATTTAGAGTCTATTACAAGCAATTTTTATTTACATTATTTTTTGCGATAATGGCTCTTAATGACCGTTGCAGGTAATTATACCTATTTTTAAGAGGTCACAGTAAGGACACACGCTTTTTGGTCTGGCAAGAGCATTTACCGATTATGATGTTTACGCGGGTTAGGCGAAATGTTTGTTCCGACGCTATAGTGTAGATACTCGGAAGCTGGGAGTCAGAAGACCGTTGAGCAAAACCCGCAGCGAATGTTCGCAAAGATGTGCAAATCGTTTGAGCCCGATTTGGAAGAAATCCTAAGCACGTATTTTAAAAAAAATCAATCTAGTATGATAATAGTCGAAAACCATTTTGGTTGCGGAAACCAACTCGTAAAACAAGCCAAAAAAACTTCATTTATTTGTCCGGCATATAGTTGACCGTTTGAATTGGTGTTCGATAGACTAGCCTCTCTACCGAGTGTTTGTTGTTATTTTTTTGAGCTTAGTATCACGACTCATTGATAGTGGAACGGTGAAAAAAACACCAAACTAAGCGCTAGCGATTCAAGCAATTAAACAAAGCCCAGCAGCCACAGCGTTGCGGCTTCATGAAGGAACATTAGATGAGATTCTGGGAAAGTGGTTGTGGTTGGATCGGGAAATTGAGATTGCAACGAGTTGTCGCGATTACCTTGGTGACGATGGTTGTCATGAGTGTGTTGGCTACAAGCGCATTTGCTGCTGAGACTACGAACGATACAGTAGACTACGCAGGTAAAGATAAACTGTACTGGAGTATTTGCTTAGGGGCCTCGCTGGCAGCCTTGGCACAAGCTTGGGTTTTCTTTCGTTGGATGATGGCACGCGACGAAGGTAACGAGACCATGGTCGCATTGGCAGGTCACGTGCGGGATGGCGCCTCGGCTTATCTCACTCAACAATACAAAGTTGTCATCGTCTTTTTTGCCGTCATCTTTGCGTTCTTATGTCTAGCTGCATTTGCGCTTAGAGTGCAAAGCGAATATGTGCCGTTTGCGTTTGTCACCGGTGGCATGTTCTCAGGATTAGCTGGATTCTTCGGTATGAAGACAGCAACGTGGGCTAGTAGTCGCACAGCTGCCGGGGCTCAAAAGAGCCTTAACGAAGGATTGAAAGTAGCATTTCGCAGTGGTGCAGTGATGGGCTTAACTGTCGTTGGTCTCGCCTTACTGGATATCGTGATTTGGTATGCCATTTTAGCATGGGGTGTTGGACTCGGGCTTGAAGCCATTACAGTTACAATGTTGTGCTTTGGTATGGGTGCGAGTTCACAGGCATTGTTTGCTCGCGTTGGTGGTGGAATCTTTACCAAAGCAGCTGATGTGGGTGCCGACCTAGTCGGAAAAGTGGAACAGGGCATTCCAGAAGATGATCCGCGAAACCCAGCAACGATTGCGGATAATGTGGGAGACAATGTTGGTGACGTTGCCGGTATGGGAGCTGACTTGTACGAGTCTTATTCCGGCTCGATCTTGGCAACAGCAGCACTAGGCGTGGCTGCATTCTCGGGCAACACGGATGAGCAGTTGGCTGCTTTGTTCTTGCCAATGTGCATCGCGGCCATGGGTGTCTTTTTGTCCATTGGTGGAATTTACTTGATTAAGAGTGATGACAATGCCAGTCAGTCAGCTTTACTGAAATCATTAGGTCGAGGTATTAATGCGTCGACCATTGCCGTGGCAATCGGCGCCGTGTTTCTCGCAAAATGGATGATGCCAGAGGACAACTGGATGATAGCGTTTAGCGTAATTGTTGGTCTGGGCGCAGGTTGGTTGATTGGCTGGTGGACCGAGTATATTACAAGTGATGAATTTGCGCCGACACGAGGGTTAGCTAAATCTGCTGAAATGGGCCCAGCGAATGTCATTATTCGTGGATTGGCCGACGGTATGCAATCAGTTTGGCTACCCGTGTTGATTGTCTGTGCAGGTACGATTTTGGCATTCGGATTTGCAACTGGTTTTGAATTCAAGGACGTGTCCAAGTTTACCCTTGGTCTGTATGGCGTTGGAATTGCGGCTGTGGGTATGCTCAGCACACTTGGTATTACCTTGGCTACAGATGCATACGGTCCCATCGCCGATAATGCTGGTGGCAACGCTGAGATGGCTGGTTTGGACTCAATTGTTCGTGATCGCACAGATGCATTGGACAGCTTAGGAAACACAACCGCTGCGACTGGCAAAGGATTCGCCATTGGCTCTGCCGCATTAACCGCTTTGGCATTGCTGGCTGCTTATATGGAACAAGTTCGAGTTGGCTTTGATCGCTGGGCTGAAGAAGTTGTTGTTGCTGAGCACGAAGATGGTTGGTACAAGGTTAACGATCA
>CAWVZW010000093.1:0-13209 GCA_963934735.1 uncultured Planctomycetaceae bacterium | reverse complement strand
GAGACGACAAACCTGAAGGAGACGACAAACCTGAAGGAGACGACAAACCTGAAGGAGACGACAAACCTGAAGGCTCGACGAACACGGAATCCGTCGAGGAGTAAACTGGTCGTCGATCGAGAACGCCGGTCCGAGTTACATTTCCAACCTTCGCAGGTACAGGCATGAACATTACTGACCCTGACAGCTTGGAGTTTGCGGTTTCCGAGGAACATGATGGGGAACGGCTAGATAAATGGTTAGCAGAGTGTTGTAACTCGCTAAGCCGCACGCAAATACGTCGCGAGATCACCGCTGGTAATGTGTGGGTTGATGGCAAACATACTAAGCCATCATATCGACTCGCCGTCGACGAACAAGTTCGATGTGAATTTCAAGTTCCGACTCCAGCAGGCCCTCAACCTGAGCCAATGGAGCTTTCCGTACTTTATGAAGACGAAGCGTTGGCTGTGATAGATAAACCATCAGCTATGGTGGTTCATCCAGCAAAAGGGCACTGGCAGGGTACGTTGGTGAGCGGTCTAGCGAATCATTTTGATACGTTAAGTAGTGTCGGCGGATCTGTCCGCCCTGGCATTGTTCACCGATTGGACCGTGATACAACCGGCGTAATTGTGATCGCCAAGACAGATGAGGCGCATCGAACACTCGCTCACCAATTTGAAAATCGCAGTATTGAAAAGCAATATATTTGTCTGTGTTTGGGGCAAGTTGATCGCGATCGGGACACGATTGACCTCCCAATCGGCCACCATCCATCCAATCGAGTTAAGATGGCAATTCGGGAGGACGGCGGGAATCCTAAACAAGCCTCAACTTTCTATGAGGTCATGGAACGATTTCGACGGATTTCTTATGTACGTGTACGTCCGAGAACGGGGCGTACGCATCAAATTCGTGTTCACCTCGCGCACATCGGAAATCCGGTCCTATGTGACCGATTGTACGGCGCTATGTCTAATGTAAGTCGTAGTTTTTTATTAAGCGGTCGCGACAATTTACCGGAATCAGAACGCGATATATTGTTAACGCGGCAAGCGTTACATGCCGAATCAATTGAATTTGACCATCCAAGTTCGGGTGAACGATTGAAAGTTTCGGCCCCGCTTCCAGAGGACATATGCGGTGTCGTGGACGCGCTTAGAGCTGAAACAGAGTGAGATCTACGGTCGCCAGATGCATACTCGTGGTAGCGCGGCTTGTAAGTCATCAAGGGCTTGCTCCCCGACAGAGCAACCTGCAACGACGAGTACCCGGAGATTCGAAAATGTCGCCAAAAAACGAATACCGTTATCCGTGATGGCTGAGCCGGCGATATCCAAAATCTCAATCGATTGCGGCTCCTCTATTGAGGCGATGCTGTTATCGTTAAATTGAGACGTCCGCATTGAGACGATGCCGTTATCGGGATTACCACCTGACACAAACCCTTTCCATGTCGTTACGCGGTTATAGAGCAACAGCAGGCCCGGGATCAAGCCTTTTCCGCGTTGAAAAGCGTTGCTGTAATTCGCCTTCACGCGGTAGACGATGTAAACCAATACCAGAGTCGGCACTATAAAATACAACCAACCTTTCCAGACGAGCATTGTCCCGATTGCGACAAAACCGAGAAAGATGTGCAACCACAACATCAAACCGCCAGTATTATTGTCTTGCGTGTGGCGCATCAAGTAGCGGTCGAAACCATACACCCCATGATAGGGATCGAGCTCCGCGGGATCAAAATTCCGGCCGAGTGTAATGTTAAAACCGCAATGTGGACACTCGATCGCGTCAAACTTCATCAGTTCGTTGCACTTTTTACAGGGCCTATCTGGCTGCGATATCTCTTCCTCAAGATGCAACGAGGTATCGACAGTTCCCGTAGTCACCAGTGGCAGCGTATGCGCCATTGTTGGCAATTCGTCGAGGGGAGCCAACGTCAATTCGACTTCATCGACGGGCACCGCCGCCTCAGCGATGAACTGGCAGGTACACGTTGCACAAATGAGTGTCGCACCAGTTGTTCCCCGTATTTCAGAAGAGCAGTCAGGGCAATTAAACAGTTGGGATGGCGACATGTTCAACGCTATCTTCCACTGAATGGATTTCTTGTTGATGTATCTCTAGTTTGTTCTACCGGTGCGTAAGTCATGAAACCGTTATTGCGATATATACGATGTACGTGCCTAGCAGTAAAAACCCTGTTCGGCGACCAAGGTATCCATTAGAGGAAGTTTTGATGCCGACACGAAAACATAATAGGATGAAGAGCATTGCGGGGAACTGCAAACTAAAGAATATCTTGTCAGCAAACAGACCATCTCGGGTTACTGCGGCCGCTAAGCCAGCGACAAACAACACATTCAAAATGTCCGCACCAATGATATTTCCGATAGCCAATTCACCATGGCCCTTACGAACAGCCGTAACTGCTGTCACCAACTCAGGTAAGCTTGTACCGAAAGCGACCACTGTTGCGGCAATGACTGCATTGGACACGCCAGCCCGCGAGGCTAAGACTTTTGTCGATTCTATCAAGCCAATACTTGAGAGGATCACAAAGCCACATGCAATGGACAATACCCCTAGGCACTGCAATGTGGAAATTTTTGGGCCCGCTTCCTCGTTCTCGACGACAGGGTCCGCTAATCGTGCTAGTCGTACGGACCAAACCAGATAGACGCCTAGCAAACCAACGAGGACGAATCCAGACCACTGATGCAGAACAGCCGGTCGGCTAAAAAGTTCATTGAGACGACCATAGGGTAAGCACATGGCGACAAGTAGTACTGCCACTCCGAATTGTACCCAACCTTGCCGATTTACCAGTTTCATGTCGAGTTTCAAAGGTGACATTAGACAGGCGATCCCCAAGATGAGTCCCGTATCGCAGATGATGGATCCAACAGCATTTCCTAACGCAAAATCTGGATCACCGCCAATTGCGGCCATTACCGAAACTACCGCTTCGGGAAAGGTTGTACCAATGGAGACGATTGTTGCGCCGATAATTACCTTGGGAAGCCCTGTTTTTATGGAAATCTTAACCGCATTATCAACCAGTATATCCGCACTCATACCGAGAATGGCGATGCTGATCGCGGTGGCTAACAACAGTATCCAGGTGTCTGCGTTTTTTGCGAATTGCTCAATGTACTCGTGCATAATCTAAACCGTCGCCCTATTTGCCCACTGGGTGCATTTCTTAATGGATCTACAATTATTACGGTTGGCTGCTTCAAGAATTTTCGCTGAACAAAGGAGTCGACAAATAGCGTTCTCCAAGACTAGGCAGAAAGGTGACAATTGTCTTACCGGCAAATTCAGGGCGTGCGGCAATTTTCGCTGCTGCGCAAACGTTCGCTCCACTACTAATACCCGCCATAATTCCTTCTTCTTTGGCGAGTCGGCGAGACCATTCGAATGATTCCTCACTCGATACAGTAATTGTTCCGTCAATTACCGTGGTATCAAGATTGCCGGGAATAAATCCGGCGCCAATCCCTTGGATTTGGTGCTTTCCTGGGCCTTCTCCACTGATCACGGCAGACGTGTCAGGTTCAACTGCAAAAGATAGAATTTCCGGATTCTTAGATTTTAGGAATCGCGATGTGCCAGTGATCGTGCCGCCGGTTCCCACGCCAGCGATGACTGCTGCCACCTCTCCATTGGTATCGTCCCATATTTCCGGCCCCGTGGTGGCTTCGTGTACCGCGGGATTTGCTGGGTTTTCAAATTGCTGCGGCATCCACGCATTCTCCTCGGAGGCGACAATTTCCGCCGCCTTGGTGATTGCGCCTTTCATGCCCTCTGCAGCGGATGTCAAAACTAATTCGGCTCCCAGTTGTCTTAACAATGCTCTGCGCTCAATCGACATCGACTCAGGCATCGTCAGAGTTAGGCGGTATCCTTTGGCCGCACATACAAAGGCGAGCGCAATACCAGTATTTCCGCTTGTCGGTTCAACCACGTGTGTGTCAGCATCCAGTGAGCCGTCTTGCTCACCAGCTGCGATCATCGCAACGCCGATACGATCCTTCACACTATTGAGTGGATTAAAGAACTCGCATTTTACCAATACCGTGGCGCCGCCATCAGGCACAACGCGATTAAGTTTGATAAGAGGAGTATCGCCCATCGTCTGTAACGCGGTGGGGTATGTTTGATTGCGGAGCATTACGAAATCCTAATAAGTCTGTGGTTGATGATCGAATTTGCGACGTATACGACCTAAATACCCAGCGGAATTCACCTCGACGTCACACCTTTCACAATACCATAGTTTTTTCGATATGTCGCGGATGCCCGACGCGAAAAAAGGGGTTTACGCCCAGCTTAGTTAGCGTGTATGTTAGCGTAGAATGTTAGAATACAAGCCGTGCGTTCAACGCTGACCGTATGACTTTTACAGATGTGGCTGAGCCATTTTTTGGAAAGAGGTGTTTCATGGTTAATCATAATCAAGAGGTAATCGATTTACTCATCGAGGCATACTGCTTGGAGATCGAGACCGTCACTAACTTTATCGCCAACAGCATAAACATGGATGGCATTCGCGCTGAGGAAATCAAGAAAGCTTTGGCTGCTGATGTGACCGAAGAATTACTCCATGCACAACAACTTGCCATGCGGATTAAACAAATCGGCGGATTGGTACCGGGTTCAAAAGGATTAGCACTCGGCACCCAAATTCAACCGCCTGAGGACACTTGCGACGTTGTCGCAGTAATCAAAGGAGTAATTGATACCGAGAAACGGGCTTGTGCTATGTACAACTCCATTATTAAAGCGACCGATGGCAACGACTATGTGACGCAGGATCTATGCATACGACTGCTCGGGGACGAAGAAGAACACTTGGTATTGTTCCAGGGTTATCTCAAAGAATACGAACGCGATTAAAGGCCCGACTGACTGTTATGACGTCCAAGCTAGCTTGTTATTGTTGGTTGGAAGACCCATGGCTTTCTGCTAGTGCAAGCAAGACGGGGATTGATTATATTGGTGGGTAACTACACTGCGAACAGCTAACGTTTTTGCACCTATTGCAACGCAGCACCACGGTTTCAATTATTTCCGATATCAAACAGTAAAGAATGAAATAGTTTTTGTGCCAAAAGAACAATTCAATAATCCGCTGAACGTGACATCGGTTGCTACCAAGATGCTCATCGCGGTTACTGGTATCGCCCTTATATTATTTGTGCTAGCGCACATGCTGGGCAACTTACAAATATTCGCCGGCGGTGAATCTCTAAATGCCTATGCAGCCAAGCTTAAATCGTTGGGCCCCTTACTTTGGATTGCCCGCATCGGATTGTTATGCGTCTTTTCCTTGCACATCATTTTAACGATTAAGTTATGTCGATCGAACCACAAAGCACGCGGTGCCGCCGTTTCGGATTCACCAATAGCGGGTCTGCTCGGCGAGCGGTACAGTCATCCCTACAGTTATAGTACAGCGACGGCGAGCGCGCGGTTTATGATCTTCTCGGGTTTATTAATTTTGCTGTTTGTGATCTACCACTTAGCACATTTTACGTTTTACCAAATTGGAGATGCTCCCCCACCGCTGGAAGGTGGCGGCTATGATGTTTATGAAATGGTTATTCAAGGATTTAGCAACACGTGGATAAGCTTGTCATACATTTGCTTTCAGATAGTATTAGGATTGCACGTTTACCATGGTGCATCGAGTGCTTTACAGACTTTGGGACTGAGAATTCAGACGACTAAGAAACCTGTTAGTTTGCTGGGGATAGCTCTTGCCGCTCTTATAACCGGCGGTAATATTTCCATTCCGCTAGCAGTATGGATGCGATTAATTTAGACACACGGGAACGTCAATTCAGGATCAACCTACTCGATTTAGATAGAACACTCTTCTCATATAATTGAATTAACGCGATGAAACTCGATGCAAACATTCCAGACGGGCCAGTACGAGATTTGTGGTCTATCCACAAGAAATCATTGAAGCTAGTAAATCCCGCCAACAAACGAAAATTTAAGGTGATCATTGTTGGCGCCGGTCTGGCTGGCGCTTCAGCGGCTGCTACCTTGGGCGAGATGGGCTATCAAGTTGAGTGTTTTTGCTTTCAAGACAGTCCCCGTCGGGCGCACAGTATCGCAGCGCAAGGTGGAATTAATGCCGCGAAGAACTACCCCGGCGACGGTGACAGTATCCACCGTTTATTTTATGACACCGTGAAGGGTGGGGATTTCCGTTCGCGGGAAGCCAACGTACATCGACTTGCCGAGGTAAGTAATGAAATTATTGACCAATGTGTTGCACAAGGTGTGCCCTTCGCTCGTGACTACGGCGGGCTGTTAGCCAACCGTTCCTTTGGCGGGGCACAGGTATCGCGCACTTTTTACGCGCGGGGACAAACGGGACAACAATTATTGATTGGTGCCTACCAAGCTTTGAGTCGACAAATTGGCGCCGGCACAGTAACAATGCATACCAGAACAGAAATGCTTGATATCGTGACGCAGGAAAATGTGGCCTGCGGGATTGTGACTCGCGATTTGGTTAGTGGCCAAGTTGAAAGTCACAGCGGTGATGCGGTAGTATTAGCGACCGGCGGATACGCTAATGTATTCTATCTGTCAACAAACGCCGTGGGTTGTAACGTAACAGCGGCATACCGCGCGTTTAAGAAAGGCGCGGGCTTTGCCAATCCCTGTTACACACAAATCCATCCGACCTGTATACCCGTTAGTGGTGATCATCAGTCAAAGCTTACGTTGATGTCCGAGTCATTACGCAATGACGGCCGCGTTTGGGTTCCAAAGACTTCTGATGAGAATCGCCCGGCGGCAGAAATCCCCGAAGAGGATCGCGACTATTACCTTGAACGTAAATATCCTAGCTTTGGTAATCTTGCTCCACGCGATATCGCATCCCGCAGCGCTAAGGAAGTTTGTGATGAGGGTCGCGGTGTGGGAGCTACGGGTTTGGGGGTCTATTTAGATTTCCGCGATGCCATTGGCCGCTTGGGCAAAGACGCGATTTCCGCTCGTTATGGCAACCTCTTTGAAATGTATCAACGAATTACAGCGGAAAATCCTTATGAAGTGCCGATGCGCATCTATCCAGCGCCACACTACACCATGGGAGGACTTTGGGTCGACTACAACCTCATGAGTACGATTAAGGGATTGTTCGTAATTGGTGAAGCCAACTTCTCTGATCACGGTGCCAACCGATTAGGTGCTAGTGCGTTGATGCAAGGCCTGGCTGATGGATACTTCGTCTTGCCTCAAACACTTTCGAACTATTTTGGTCAGATGGGCGCTTCACCGGAAAGGGTAGAAGTTAATTCGGCTTGTTTTGTCGACGCGGAAAAGAATTGCAATGACGACGTTCAACGTTTATTGGATGTGGGTGGCACCCGAACGCCTGACTCATTTCATCGTGAACTTGGCCGGATCATGTGGGAGCATTGTGGCATGACGCGAAGCGAAGAAGGATTGACCGAAGCGATTCGCAAAATACCAGAATTGCGAGCTGAGTTTTGGAATTCTGTCAACGTCACCGGTGGTAGCCAGACCTTAAATATGGCTCTTGAAAAAGCAGGTCGAGTAGCGGATTTCCTAGAATTCGGTGAACTAATGTGCCGTGACGCACTTGCTAGACGGGAATCTGCAGGCGGACACTTCCGTGCCGAATATCAAACAACCGACGGCGAAGCTTTACGGAACGATGAAGATTTTTGCCACTCCGCCGTTTGGGAATATACTGGTGATGATGAAGTTCCCACGAGGCACACAGAAGAATTGGGATTCGAAGCAGTTGAACTTGCTACACGGAGTTATAAATAGATGACTGATTACAATGTCCACGTTTGGCGGCAATCCGCATCGGACAAACTAGGATACATGGAACGCCATCGTGTAACTGGCATAACGGATGATATGTCGTTTCTGGAGATGCTTGATGTACTCAATGAATCCCTACAAGATGAAGGCAAGGAACCAATTGCGTTCGATCATGATTGCCGTGAGGGTATTTGTGGCGCCTGTTCCCTAGTGATAAACGGTCAAGCACATGGACCCGAAACCACGACAACTTGTCAATTACATATGCGAAGCATTAAAGGTACGGACATTTTTATCGAACCGTGGCGTGCCGCTGCATTTCCGGTCCTCAAGGACTGTGTCGTCGACCGCAGTAGCTTTGACCGAATTATTCAAGCCGGCGGTTTCGTGTCGGTAAACACTGGCAACGCACCCGAT
Source organism: uncultured Planctomycetaceae bacterium (assembly GCA_963934735.1). GTDB lineage: Bacteria > Planctomycetota > Planctomycetia > Pirellulales > Pirellulaceae > UBA721. The sequence continues at coordinate 4,983 of CAWVZW010000093.1, read as the reverse complement.
GCTAACGCCAATGCAATTGTCAAGGAAGATGCCGAAACTGCGTTCGACGCCGCTGCGTGCATCGGTTGTGGTGCCTGTGTGGCGGCCTGTAAGAACGCCTCGGCGATGCTCTTTGTGTCCGCCAAGGTCTCTCACTTGGCGCATCTACCGCAGGGGAACTCCGAACGCAAAGAACGAGTCACCTCCATGGTTGAGACAATGGACAAGGAGGGATTCGGTAGTTGTACCAACTTTGGTGAGTGTGAGGCCGCTTGCCCCAAAAGTATTAGCACGGATAATATTGGTGTGCTAAATCGGGAATTCGTACGCGCTAAAGCAGGATCCACGACTTAATTGCTAACAATATGGCCGGGGCCACTGTCACGCAATGATGACACGTGTCGTCATTGCGACGTCGCGGTAGAGCAGTTTGCTCCCCCGTGCGGTTGTGGTGTAATTCATTAATACCCTTGTATATACGCTTAAGTATTGCAAACTCGAAATAGTATTGGGTTCGGCGCGGAATATGCATTAGTATTAAGTCATGTGTTTGAACTGAAGCCCCAAAGGACCTTGAACTATGAACATTCGATCCCTCACCCTGTTTTTGATCATATGCTTACCCAATACAAACGAGGTTCTTGTCGGCGAAGATAATGTTCTTAAACAGCTACAAGCAGCGAGTAATTTACAACTGGAAAAGCAGTTTGTTAAGCAAGCGGGGCGTGAGATGTTCAAGAACGCCGCAGATTGGCAGAATTGGTGTGCTCAGGTTGAACGGATGCAGCGAGGCCAAATCAATGGATTACAAAACATACTAAACCCACAACAACGTATGCTCTTAGGTCAACGCCAGCAACAGATGAACAGTTGGATTTATCGACAATGGCTGGTCCAACAAATGTGGTTACAACAAAACGCATTTGGTGCTATGCCCTTTGGCGGCCTACCCTGGAATTTTCGACAACCTCAAGTGGCATATATGCCGATTGTTTCGTGGCTACCCCAAGGAACGCAATTGACCGCGAACGCCGTTGTTTCGCCGGATCGACGCCATGTGCGAATGAGCTTGAATTCAATCTTTTCGTCGATTGGACCCGTGTATCATTACAACATGAATAACGGTGCATATTACCGTCCTAACTATGGATACAATAACTCCGGAAATGTTCGCGCGGCGAACTATAACAGTTCTAGCAATAGTAATTCGAATCAGCGCGCGATTCCTGCTTGGTATCGGAAAATAAGAAATAATCCCTGAGCTAGTATGATATCCAGCGCCAGCACAAGCGCCACTGTTAACTCGTCATATGTGAGTCGGTTGGCGGCGTTGCAGATCCCTCTCAGCAAAATATATCATGATGAACACCGGCAAAATGATTACCCATACGCCCCAGATCATTCCGTCATTTAAAAAGACCGCTGTGGACATATCGCGGAGTCGGTCCGGGGTATAGACAAGACGGACCCCCTCTATAATCACATCGCCGTTGAATAATGCGAGTGCTTTGGCAATCCAAACGGTGCAGGCGCAAATCACAAGAATCCCTTGACAACAGAGCGACGTACCGCAGCCGGCGCGAATCGCCTTGAACCCTGCCTCGGAATTATATGATACCATCATGATCACCGTACCGATTAACCCCGCGAGTATCCCGAATAACGATAAACCCATAAAAATCATCAGGACATAAGTCAACATATCCTCGGTGCCATCCATACTCTTTTGCGTTTCCTCACCAAGATGTTCTAAGAAGAGGTTTGGGCTCATCACTCGTTGGTAGAAGTTAGAAACGAACATAACAAATGGGACCACGGCAATTCCTGCTGCCGCTACAACGAACCAAGTAAAGTTCGACTTGCTGTAGTTGATTATCGGTACTTCATCAGGTAATAGATTTGCTGGGATATTCATATGTTCGTGTCCAACAGTTGTCAGAATCGGATGTATTAGTTGCAACGTAGTATACAGCGCACGTGTGAAAAAAACAGCTTGGATGCTGTCAGAGGATTACCTATCCGCGACGTCATTCGGGCATTAACAGTTCAATTCCAAAACCTAACCCGATATTGCAAGCTGCCCTGCCCTCGTCGACGTTAATGGGAGGCTTAAAGACACTAAACCAATCGCGGGCGGACTCCGCCAAAGGATTGGGGTCTAATGCCATTATGGCCGGTAGAGCAAATGGTTCACTACCGCGATGTGGGCACACTCGGACGTTATTACGTTTAGCCAACTCGTAAATCGCAATAAGAGTCGACAAACCGCCACACCAGTTTATGTCCGGTTGGTACACATCGTGAGCGTGCGTGTCCATTAAGCGACTAAAACCATTTATCAAATATTCATGTTCACCACCTGCGATTGGAATCGGCGAGTGCTCACAGAGTTCCGTGTACGACTCGATTTCCTGTGGTAGCAAAGGTTCCTCAATCCAACCAATGTCGTACTCGTAAATCCGATCCGCTAACTTACGCGTGATTGAAACGTCCCATTTCCCAAACGCATCCAACATCAATTGGCAATCCGGGCCTACCGCATCGCGTGTCCGACGAACCAAGTCTTCAATTTTGCCAATATCGGGCTTGCTGCCGTATCGTTCGAGATGCAATTTAACAGCAGCCATTCCCAGATTTGCCGCCTGCAATGCCCCAACGTCATCAAAAACCGTTTGGTACATCGGACAGCTAGCGTTTGTGTCCTGCCGCGGGTCCAGTAGTTGCAGAACCGTTGAGTTATTAGTTTTTGCATAGGCATCCCAAATCGCTAAATCGATCCCAGAGATGGCCATCGGGACGATACCGCTAAGTCCGTAAAAGCTTGTGAATTTCCGCATATGTTCATGAAGATCAAGCGGTGTCATGAATGCTTTATCCGTCAGTTCCTTTCGCATGACATTGTGAATCACGTGAATCGACGACAAACCACCTCCGCCAACGCCAAGGCCTATAACACCCGAATCGAGCACGACCTCAACCACGATTTGCCCTAATGTCGTCCGCCAATCCTCGGGGCTACCGGGCGTAGATGGTTGCCACGCTCGAATTGTTACAACAGTAAATGGTGAAGAGGATCCTGATAAGCCCATAACAATTCTTAATAAATATTCCGACAATAATAGATATGATGCCAAACGATAAGGTGTTCGACCTTATCCGCCACACACGGCGAATTACGACCCAAAAGACGGCGTAACACTTTCCAGTTTACCTAATATTGTCTGTTCACGGTTCGCTAGGTTTAACTAAAATGAATTTACCACGGTCACAACTAGTTTGGTGGTAATTCCAACACAATGCAAAGTAAACCCCATGAACAATTCTGAATTAGTCACTCGGCTTGAACAGTTTGTCGCAAAGAATCGTTTCAGCGAAACGCGCAAATCTGCGCTAGCCGATTTAATTGGTAAACAATACCGCGTCAGCGGAAAATTATCACGCGTTAGCGATACAACAGGATATTTGCGACAACAACGTTTACGTAAAGGCAAGACGATTATCCTTCAGTTAGACGACAGCAACAACGCACTTTCAATCCGGTGCACGCGGTCGTCCTCAATCTCCCTCGCTGACCACGACGTTTCCACGCCGTTCACAATTACCGTCACAATTACTGATTACGACGAAGTACGACAACTACTGGAGGCCGAGGAATTAGGAAACGATAATTCGTCAAGCAGTACAGACGAAGTCACGCCCCCTGCGATTGATGACGGCGAACAGACACACGCTACCTCGTCAAATGAAAATGATGTATTACTAGACGAAATACAACAAATGCAGATGGAATCGGAGCAACGCCTCTCAGAAGCGGCAGACGATATCATTAAGGCCCAGTCCCGCAATGTGCCACTAGTCCGTCCCGAGCCTGATAACCAGGACTCCGCCGAACCCAAAGACCTAGTCCAAGAGCTTCCTGTCCAATCTCCGAATGAAAAGCCGACTCCGGTTGACACTGCATCACAACCCGAGCTCAAAGAAGCAATCATCGAGGAAGTCTCAAATTCTAAGTCCACCGCTAACGACAAGGACTCTCAATCGGAGGAAGCGGTTACTACATCCGTCCCCACACGCGTCAAACCGCCGTCAAACGCGGCGACGAACGTATCTCAACAATCCGACACTGAGGAGCAAGGCATAGCCAGTAGTGAATTAGATGTAACGGATAATATTGAAACAACCGCGCTCAATAGCCGTTTGGAACAATTACGCCGCAAAATTCTGGGGGATCAACAAAATCCGATCGTGCAGCAGGACTTTGACCAGATCGTCGCGCTCGAAACAGGTGTACCGATTGAAAAGGTGAAAGAAATTCATAAACACCTATGGCACACGGTTATGAGTCCCACGATGTTCGGTAAACAACGTGAAATTTTTAATTTCTTCCCATTCGGTGATTTTAGATTGATGCGAAGCCGAGATATCGTCAATATGGATTTCAAATCCGCGCCGGTCCCACAATTAGCAAAACACGATGCGGTCGAGGAGTACCCGCACTCCAATTTCGACGGTTCGGACGCTGATTCAAATCATCCACCGATCGCAACTCATGCCATCCGGATTGCCGCTACCGTCGCACCCCTAGTCGGTCTTTCCCCGCCAGTTACCTACGATGTTATCTTTGAAACCTTGCAGTTGCTTCTCAAGGTTTTTGGCGTGGGAAAACGTCGAATTAGATTCACGGATATAGGTGAATTCTTTCCGGTCGTTCTGAGAGGAACTCTCCAATACCATTTCCGCCCCTACCGTCCTCTAATTCGATTTGCCACCGAGTCGTTCAGAGCAATCATCTCTTTAGCGGAACGCGAGGGCGAGGGGCAGATCGCGTTTAAAGCTGACAAAGGCGTTCCTGATCGATCTGGTGCCAAACGCGGATACTCTCCACCCGTCGACCATCCTAAAAAGAAAAAGAACTCACAACTCGGTTGCCTTCTTCTGGTGCTGGCTTTCCTCGGCTTTCGGTTAGTCTTATACTTATTTGAATAGTTAGCTGAGCGTAAAAAC
>CAWVZW010000092.1:0-13562 GCA_963934735.1 uncultured Planctomycetaceae bacterium | reverse complement strand
GTCTCGCACAGGGTCGCTCAAAGATTTCACAGATTCACAATGCACTACAATTCCCGACCATGCGGGATCGTGCGTCGACCCTAAAACTGCACAGTACCCCCTAAAGGATTCGAACCTCTGTTTCTGATCGGAAGGACCAGCGTCCTGGGCCGCTAGACGAAAGGGGCTAAAGTGATTTTTTAGTTTTGCCTGCCCCTGCTACATTGTCAAGGTGATACGCGATCGCGTTATTTGGTATCATATACCCCATCATGGCTAAGAAATCGAACCAAGGTCCGACAAACCATCTCTTTCAGCTACTCGCGAACCCGAGTACGCTGCCACGTACCGGACTCTGTGTCATCCTCGGTACCGATTACTTCTTGCAACGACTCGCACTGAAAACAGTCCAAGCACAATTCGACAATGAACAAGATGATCCCCACGATGATCAACAAGATGACATGCGTTGGTTCGATGAAAATGCACTCTGGGTCGACGTTATGGATGAAGTCTCCACCGTCACACTATTCGGCGGCGATGGCCCGCGAATCGCCGGAGTTAACGATGCCGACAAGTTCATCAAAGATTACCGACCGAAACTTGAGAAATATATCGAACGTAAATCACACGCCGGATTACTGATACTCGAAGCGAAATCGTTCCCCGGTAATACAAACCTAGCTAAAAAAGTAAATGCACTCGGTGGCGTTATCGATTGCCGCACACCAACTGGACCCCCCGTACGCCAAAACGAACGCCCACTATACGACCTCACGATCAACTGGATCGTCCGCTGGACACAACAACAATATCAATTCACACTCAGCAACGATATCGCCGCTCTACTACTCGACCTATCACAATTCAGTATCGGCCTACTGAACATGAACTGTGTCAAACTAGCGCTGTATCTGCAACCCGGCGACAAACCTACTGCTGAACAAATCCAAGAATATGTCGGTGGCTGGAAATCTCAATCAACCTTTCATATGACCGACGTCGCAGCCGAAGGAAAAGCTGCTTCCGCACTGCTCGAACTGCAACACCTGCGGGCCGACGGTGAAGCCGTGCAAAAAATATTCGGCGGTGTTTCATGGTCACTCAGGCGCTATGTAACCATCACTCGCATCGCTGAACAACTCGAACGCAAAGGCACGCCAATCCTGCAAGCATTGCAACAAGCCACTCGAGAAGTCCTTGGTAATAGCTTCCACTTCCAAGGACAAAAAACAATCGACCATCTACGCCAACTGCGACGACAACGTAGCGGGCAACTACTGAAATGGCTACTCGAAGCCGACCTCGATATGAAAAATCAATTTTCGCAATCGGGACTCCCGCTAGAAAAACTGATGCTGTACCTCGATGAATCCTATCGCACTGGCTTTCAAGCACTACCCACGACTACGGCCAACTAAGGAGCCTAGCTCATGAGCAACGCGCAACACTTTGATTGTCTTGTGCTAGGTACCGGTGGAGTCGGCAGTGCAGCGCTGTACCATTTGGCTAAACAAGGAAAACGCGTGGCCGGTATCGATCGCTTTGGTGTCGCACATGATCGCGGCAGTTCGCATGGCCAAACTAGAATCATTCGGCAAAGCTACTTTGAACACCCTTGCTACGTACCGCTGGTCCAACGAGCGTTCGAGCTGTGGGAAGAACTCCAAGCGGAACATGGACGCGACCTCTATTACCAAACAGGAATCCTGCAAGCAGGCCCTGGTGGCGGTGAGTTGATTCAAGGCGTGTTAGCCAGCAGCGCACAACATGACTTAGCGATCGAGCATATGGACGTTACTGCGGCGAGGAAACGCTGGCCGCAGTTTGCCTTTGATGATGATATGGAAGTAATTTTTGAACAACGCGCGGGATTTCTGCTGGTCGAGCACGCGATCTCCGCTCATATTGAAAAAGCACAATGGGCGGGCGCGGAATTGTTCCTCGGGCATACCATTGGTGAAGTTAAAACGGGTGGGAGTTGCTTAGAAGTGATCACAGATAAGGAGACTTTCACAGCAGATTCGGTCGTGGTTACCGCGGGCGCTTGGGCCGCTGATCTACTTCCCGAATTGAATGGCCAACTGCGAATTCTAAAAAAACCTCTGCACTGGTATGCGGCCGATGCTGATTTGTATTCCAATCGCGCCGGATGCCCAGCGTTCTTCTTTGAATCTGAGACCGGCGGTTACTATGGATTTCCGAGTATCGATGAACGTGGGTTGAAGGTGGCACGGCACAGCGGTGGTATCGAGATAACCAACCCGCTGGAGTTGGATCGTTCATTGGATGTGCAAGAGCGTGGTTGTGTGGCTGGTTTTTTGCGAAAACATTTACCACAGGTCAGCGATCAGGCGACGGATCATACCGTATGTATGTATACGGTATCCGCGGATTCCTACTTTATAATCGATCACGCTCAGGCGGATGAACGTATCGTGTATGCCGCTGGATTATCGGGACACGGGTTTAAGTTTGCGTCCGCACTCGGGGAGTTGCTAGCTAAAATGGCAAGCGGCGAATCGCACGGCTATGATTTGACACCGTTTTCTGCGGGACGCCGGTAATGGAATTAAACCGTGAATGGTTACTGAACGGGTTCCGCGGCGATCGCGGAAACTGTGTTTCCCGCTTGGTCGGTCGCGTCCACTTTGATATACCAAGTGCCTGTGGCATTGGGGTCAAGACGCCAGCGGTAGAATCCGGCATTGGGAATGGCCGTAGAGATTTCTTGCCAAGGCCCCTGTTGCGATTGACTGCATTGCAGGCGAATTGGCCGGTCTGAGAAATTATCATCGGTCGCTGCCCACTTAATCAAGATTTCTGGGAAACCGGATGCCACGGTCCGCTCAATATCACCAAGCCGCAACTGTGGTTTTACTCGATCAATCCTTATCCATATATCAGCAACCGAAACGGCAGTCGGTCGGTTTTTACCATCGTCCTCGGGTGAGGTGATGACCATGATAAATCCGATCGTACCATCGCGCTGTATCTCGACATCTAGTGGGCTTTGGCCGTCATGATCAATCCCCCACAGTCCCCAAGTCGTTCCGCCGTCCTCAGTCGCCCATAGCTGAACCTGCGTCGTTTTTCTGTCGGCATTGGAAAGTGCGTAATCGAGTTTGAAATGCGTGCGGTTCGTCTGATGTACAGTTGCCTCTGCCGGCGGGCCATTGATAATCGGTTTGGCTGTAGTGACCACCGCCGGGTGTGCCGAAGCGACGTTCACGGGATCGTTAGCGACTGCCGGTGGTCCAGGCTGGTTATCGGCTGGCCAGTTGATAGCATCTTGGTGTGGCGCTGCACGTGTGTATGGGTTTCGTAGCGGCTCGTAAGATTTGGGGCGCTGTTGTGAAGTCGGAGGAAAATAGATTCGCCGTTCGGCAATCGCCAAATTCCCGGCACCGTCTAACACTTTGACGCGGACCAACGCCATGCGTGTCACTGTCGTCGGTTGCCAACGTCCAGCTATTTCTATTACTCCGGTTTCCGCGATGGTCGGACGCTCAACCAATGGGAACGATTGCCACGGTGAGTTGGGCATGGGTTGAATTTCTACGGCGACTTTTTCTGCTATTAGTGTGGCATCTCGGACTTCACACTCCAAGGTAATTTCTCCAGCAGGTGTGAGGTTGGTGTGCAGTTCGATGGCTGGCTGTTGAGTGTCTACAAACACACGCATTTGAGGGCGTAGATTTGTAGGTGTTGTTGTTGATTGTTGAATGCGTGAGCAGAACCAATATTCACCGTCACGCTGGGCCTGAAATCGGAATGCCTTTTTCTCAGAGCCTTGAATCGCTACTGTACGCCAACTGTTGCCAAAATTCTTTGATACGAATAGAACAATTTTGGCAGTCGATTGTTGCAGTGTATAGGGGATCGAGAACTGCGGGGTACGAGTTGTATACAGTTTGGCTGCTGGAACCTTATTTACTTCAGTATCAACGGTCGATTGAGCGGATAGGCATGTGACCAGCGGCGCAGCACAGAGCAGGGTAGCTGCTACAAAAAGATGTTTTGTTGTTGAACACGTCACAATCTGTTGTCCTAATGCGCACGATAAACTCTATCTAGGATATCGGAGGTTTAAGACGCAAATCTGCATGAAAATCGGCCACTAATCTGGCCAGCAGTGAGTGCGAATGTCTAAAGTTGGGCGCGAGTGTCTTTTACGATTTGCACGTATTGCCGCGCTAAAGCTTCAATTGAGGCGAAATCTCGCTTGTCGACTGCCGCTTGTGATACGAGTGCTCCGCCGACACCTAAGGCGACCGCACCGGCACGTAGGAAATCTGCAGCCGTATTTAGGTCCACACCGCCTGTGGGCATGAAGCGACATTGTGGCAATGGTCCACGTAACGCTTTAAGATGAGCGGGGCCACCAATGTCCGCGGGGAATACTTTGAGGATATCAGCACCTGCTTCCCAAGCGGTGACCGCTTCGGTTGGAGTGAAAATTCCTGGCGTTATTACCGTGTCGTATCGGTTACATAGTTTGATAACCTCAACGTCTGTCGATGGCGATACAATAAACTCCGCGCCCGCAAGGATTGCTGCACGAGCTGTTTCCGTATCTAAAACGGTGCCAGCACCTAACAAAACCTTAGTCCCAATTCGACGTTTGACTTCTTTGATGACCTCGATCGCATTAGGGACGGTGAATGTCACTTCCATGACATCGACTCCACCAGCAAGCAGTGCTTCCGCTACGTCAGCTAGCAGTTCACCGGAGTCAGCGCGAATTACCGCGACAATACCGTTGTCCATCATTCTCGTTAGATTATCGTGGGCACTCATCGTGGGGTTCTCGTATAGGTGTTAAGAATAGAGTCCGCGTTGGCGTTATGCACTTTTCTTAACAGGTTTGTTGGTGTCAAAGATTGGTTTGGCACCAGATACTACTTCTTGGTCAATCGTATATGCGCCACTTCCTTTTCGGTCGGGCAATTCATACATGATATCAAGCATTACTTCTTCTGTAATGGACCGCAAGCCACGAGCACCAGTCCCTTTATCGACCGCTCGGCGAGCAATCGCAAGGACGGCGTCGTCGGTGAACTTGAGTTCACAATCTTCCATCCTGAATAGACTTTCGTATTGACGCAACAATGCGTTTTTGGGTTCAGTCAATACTCGCTGTAACCCAGCTTCATCAAGTGGTGACAATGATGTTACGACGGGCAAGCGGCCAATCAACTCGGGGATGAGACCAAACTCAAGGATGTCATCAGATCGTACTTGCAACAACAACTCTGCGACATCGGCTTCTTCGCGATATCCGACTTGCTGGCCAAACCCTAATGTTTGGTTGCCGAGTCGCTTACGGACGATGTTATCAACACCGACAAATGTCCCACCACATATGAACAGAATATTAGAAGTATCAATCGGAATGTATTGTTGCTCGGGGTGCTTACGGCCACCTTGGGGTGGTACGTTACAGATCGTACCTTCGAGCATTTTTAGTAGTGCTTGTTGCACGCCTTCACCAGATACGTCACGAGTGATCGAAACGTTCTGTGAGGTTTTGCCGATTTTATCGAGTTCGTCAATGTAGATGATTCCGCGCTGAGCTGATTCGACATCAAAGTCTGCAGCATGTAATAGCTTCAACAATAGGTTCTCGACGTCCTCGCCGACGTAGCCAGATTCGGTTAGCGTCGTCGCGTCGCCAATTGCAAAAGGTACGTTAAGAACTCGTGCCAATGTACGTGCGAGCAATGTTTTACCGGATCCAGTTGGACCAACCATGAGGATGTTCGATTTTTCGATTTCGACTTCCTCGTCCGACCATTCATGGTTCAATCGCTTGTAGTGATTGTGAACGGCAACAGCAAGCACTTTTTTGGCTTGCTCTTGACCAATCACGTATTCATCCATCTTGCCCGAGATTTCTCGAGGTGAAGGAATGTCGGTGATCATATGGTCGTCGCTAGACTTACGACGGTTCTCGGAATCGATAATCGAGGAACATAGTTCGACACATTCGCTGCAGATATACACATCGCCAGGTCCTTCAACTAGGGGACCGACGTCACGATAGCTTTTGCGACAGAATGAACAGAATGCGTTTTTCTTGGAAGGAGATCCAACTTTGTGGTCTCCTCCGTCTTTACCGGATGACATGACGACTCCTTGTACACTTGCATTGAATCCGTCCAAAACGATGTTTGGGTGATCGCAAGCGATGGGGCTTAAGTTGTACGTCCGTAATAAGTGCTGTTTAGCAGAAAAATACGAAGTACTTGTGGTCAACTACCATCCATGACTTATTGACGCGAATCTATTATATATACATTATGCATTGCAGTACTGATCTTCCCGACCAGTGCGTGTCATATGAGTGTCGCATGAAGGTACATCAATAACTATCTAATGATGATAGTAATTGCTGTAACTTGACTAACCCGAACAGTTGGCATTAACCGTCGGATTCGTCCTCCGCAGGAGGTGGATCTTCGGGTTGCGACTGCTGGTGTTCGAGTTGTTGTTCCAACACTGTTTCTATAGTTCGGAATTCTTTGTCCGAAATGTCACCCTGGGAATGAATTTCTTGGAAATTGTCTAGGTGTTCCTCGGGGCCTGGTATGTCTTGATCGATGCGATCCCGATAATTGGTCACCAGGTAGTAGGCGATGGTAGTTAGGATTGCCAGAACCGTTACACCTAGTACAGCCCGCGCGGCTGGAGTTTCGAGTATTTCCATGGTTATACCTGTCTCAATCGTGAAAGCGAATAATCCGCATATGTTGTATTATCGACGTGCCGCCGTAGATTTCAAGCGTTAGCATGCAATACGAAGTACAACGGATGTCACTGAGTTTATGGTTCTCTCGGCGTTTGGTTAAGCCATGTCTAATAGTACTTGGATGCCACGCTCGAGCGTTTCGTCGCTGGCGGCATAGGATACCCGGAAGTGGCTGTCATGATTACTGAAAATGTTACCCGGTATGAGCAATAGATTATGTTCGATCGCTCGAGTCGTAAAATCAGTTGCGGTGCCCCTGGGAACTTTCGGAAATACGTAAAACGCACCACCAGGAGTTTCGATCTCATACTTGACACTTAATGCTGCGACAATTCTATCGCGTTTACCACGGTATTGGTCTACATGCTCGCCAATACCAGTATCCATCGCCGTCAAGCCAGCCCACTGCACAGGTTGCGGTGCACATACAAAGCTATATTGCTGAATCTTGATCATTACATCAATGACCTCTTGTGGGCCATGTACGACACCTAACCGCCACCCGGTCATCGCGTGACTTTTAGAGAAACCATCGATGACAATTGTTGCCGGATTGAATTCTGCGGGGCTTACGAAATTGTCGTCGTAAGTGAACTCACGGTATATTTCATCGGATATCAGAGCGATATTATGTTGCTCGCAAATACGCGCTAGGCCAGCCACTTCTTCCTGGGTAGCAACATATCCGGTTGGATTGGACGGACTGTTTAGCAACATAAGTTTAGTTCGGTCAGTGACCGCCGCTTCAACTCGCTCAAGATCAATGTGAAAGTGAGGATAGGTGTCGATTAAGATTGGTACTCCGCCGACGAGTTGTATCAGCGGTTCGTACATCACGAAAAACGGATCAAACAAAATGACTTCGTCACCGGGATTCACCAGTGCTTGCATCGCCAAAACCAATCCACCGCTGGTACCGCTGCTAACGAAAGCTTTACGGTCGTCATGTTGATATGTGGCATCAATTGCTGCTTGAAGTTTTTCCCGTAGCGGTGGGAGTCCTTGTGTTGGCGTATAACCATTATGCCCTGAATTGATAGCATCGATACAAGCTTGTTTCACTGCCGCTGGAACTTCAAAATCTGGTTGGCCAATGGACAGATTGATCGGGTCTTTGAGCGAGCGAGCTAGATCGAACACTTTGCGAATACCGCTACTGTCGATGGCGAGGCTACGTTGAGAAATCCAAGGTATCATAGGTGTCTGTGTCTTGGTTATTTATTGGTCGTAATCAAAAGTCGGGGTTCATTCCAGTTCATGTGTCGAGCGCTGTCGGTGGTATGTTTGAATCCGTCATCGTCAACATCATATAGAAACAGCGGGGTTTGACTCGCAACGGAGAGTGCGATTTGAGGAATATCACAAATGCGACTGACATTTAAGAAATAAGGGCCCTCTCTGTGTGTGCTCGGTAATTTTGTGAGATGTAATTCCGCAACGCCGTTTTGAAATAACGTGGCATACAGTGATACACCGGCCATACGTCCTGTGGCGTGCAGTGTTGTTCTGGTTTCGTTATTAAATCCAGTGACCTTGGTTATGGCTTTAATGGCTTGCCGCACGTCCCAAACTTGCATCGATTCTAACGATTCGCCTAATAAATAGAAACGGCGTTGATGTTGGACTTGCTTTTTCTCAGTTTGGTTCCAAATCGTCGGTCCGATTCCGCGCGGAGCGACATAAGCCATCAGCACCGAATTTTTCAATAAACGTTGCTGTAGTTTTTCGAAGTGATCTTGCGATGACGCATCCTGCTCGGCGAAATATTCGCCACGTAACGCGTCTCGATCACCAAAGGCATCTCGATACAACGAGAGAAAATCGTTCCAGCCATCTTGGTCCAATACGGTGAGCTCACAGGTTTTGGCCTGTGTCAGTTTTTTGTCATGCACAACATAGAGATTCAGTGGGATCGAAGCTTGGCTTTGATAGACATAGACGGACATAACCAATCCCTCGGCATATGAATCCGTGACTCGCTGAGGTTGTAAGGTAGCAGAGTTTTTTGGCCAAGCAGCAAAGCTCTTTTCAACTAACGACTGTTTAAGTGATTTGGTTATCTGTGCTAACTCCTGTTGCGAGGTGACCACTTCGGGAGCAACTGCAGTTGGTACAAAAGATTCTGATATCTCCGTGTTCACTTGGTCGGTTGGCAGTTTGTCAAATACTTTGAGATCCGCTGGTTCAAAGAATTTGTCGGCTTGGTTTCGTAATAAGTCAGTTTGCCCGTCTTTGAGGTAGTAATTGAACCAGCGAAACGCGTGCACGCGCAGTTCTTGTGTGTCTTGATGAGGTCCGGATGTAATGTGTAACGAAAATTTGTCACTTGCGTCGAGCAGGTCGTAGACTTGCGATACTTTTCGGAACGTCCGGTAGACACCATCAAGCGGAAAGATGCGATCGTTGTCAGTGTTACTGAGCAACAGTGGGCGAGGGGCTACTAGTGCAGCAACCATCGGGTAGTCCCATTGATAAGTGTTTACCATAAACATGCAGTCACAATGGCCTTCAACTGTGCCATCGACTACGTGATTACGCAAGTCGGTTGTTCCCGCCACCGGTACGGCTACTTTGATCCGCTCGTCCAGTGCAGCGATCCACCAACTATACGCTCCGCCGCCACTACGGCCCGTGACGCCTAATCGGTCACCGTCGACTTCCGGTCGCGATTGCAAATAATCTAACGCGCGGATGCAATTCCAGGCTTCTACTCCAGCAGGCGTATAACCGCGGTTTAACCACCACCATTTATCGTAGCGATAGGTCCCGTGGTGTATTCCCTCGATTTCGCCGAGTTGGAGCGTATCAATGGTCAGGCAAACATATCCGTTGCGAGCGAACCACGCACCGTGATGTTGGTAATACGCCTTGGCACCGTAGGGCACGCCGTTAATCTTGATTTGGCCGTGACCACACACATATAGAATCGCGGGTAATTTGTTGTCAATTTCATGGGGCACATAAAGATTGCCTGTCACATACAGACCGGGTCGTGACTGAAAGTGTATTTTTTCCACTCGGAACGATTCATGTTTCGTCGTGCCGGTAATTACCGCATTGAGTGGCGTCTTTTGGGGGAAGGGATTGAGACCCAGCATATCTTTAAGTTGGGTCAGGTGTTTTTCACGTTGTGTGAGCCAATCTTCCTTTGTTTTAATGCCTGCTAGCCAACGATCTTCGATCGCAGAAGTTTGTTGCGCAAAGTATTTGGCAATCATGGCATCACCGCGAGACGTGTTGAGAGTTGGCTCTTGGGCGGAGGCCGGTGCAAAAGCGGTAAAGTACAACAGCGTCAGACAAATGAGTGTGCGCATCAAATCAATTCCAAATATCAGATAATGTTTAGTGTAATTACCTGAATTGTAATCAATTTAGGACCGGCTCGACAGAGATTGCGTACTAGAGGCTTATCGTACGCGGCAGCGGAATGTGATACTGCCAGCTTCGCCGACGGCGAGCGGCTCAGCGATTTCCCAGCGGAGAATCAATGAATCTTGTACGGTATCATTAGCGAAGAATTTGCCGGCAACATCGCATGATTGTGTATCCTCGATATAGACCAGACGTCGACTGAGGTGATCGACAATGGTTACATTACTGACGGGTTGGTCTCCGACGTTTTTGAACGCGATCATAAATTCAAGTTCATCTCCGGGAAGTGCGGTTAGGCTCGACGAAGTCTTCTTGATTTCTAAGCGGCTTTTACCTTCAGCAATCTCATAATGAAATGTCGATTGCATTTGGTTTTGCCCAGTAACTTTGTAGGGCATGAAGTCTTTGACATAGACTTTGACAGTTTCTTCGTCTGTCGCAGTGATGGCCGTTGTATTCTGCATGCTCAAGCGGGCTTCTTGTGAGTTTTGGATACGTACTCGAGTGTTGAGCAGCAATCCGTTTTCTGGTTTTAGACGATGACTGCCTTCGAGGCTGGCAATTCGATACTCGACATCGCGAGCTTTAGATTCGTCGCGATACAGTCCCGTTCGGCGGTTGCTGATATTCCGCCCTGCTTGTTCACGTTGTAAAATCTGCTCGCTCCCAAGATTCTCTTGGGATGCAGCGATTTTCAAGGGATTATCCACTCCCGAAGCGTGATCTCGGTGTAGGTATTGAGAGGCGCCTCTAATATGACGCACGGATGAAAATCGAGGGGCGTATATCGGGATTAGGTTTGTTGGTTGAATGGCGATTTTTCCGTCGCCAGTGTGGTAATGGACGATCGTGTCCTCTTCGTCGAGGTTATGGATGCTGAGGTCCGGTGCTACGTTGACTTGCTGCCGAGAGTCGCCGCCCTGATAGACATATTCGTCTTCGGGCCAAGGCTGTGAGATTTGTGGTGGCGACCAATTAGCGGGGTAGGGTGCGCCTGGGTGAACAATTGAAGTCGGGCCGCCAGTTTCGGCTGATAGAGGGATGCGGGCGATCGGCCCAGTTTTAACGGTGTCCGAGGAATTTGTTGCGACTGGAGGTTGCTGATAGCTGATTTGCTGAAGCGAACTGTTTGTTTGTGATATTGGATTGATGGGTGATTGTGGGTCAACTGGAGAAACATCGGAAATCTGCACCGTTGCGGTGGGGCGGATTTGTTGCTGCGGAAGGTTGCAGGCGGTTAAGCAGACAATCAGAGTAGCGAGTGCAGCGAACCGTAATTGCAGTCTGTGGGTTTTCGAAAGCATGATGGAATCAACGAGGGATGGAGTAGGATACGGGTCGCGCGGCTGTCGGGGTTAAGGGAGCGACATGGACTGGGAAGCCGGCTGAAGTATTGGCTGCCGGTAGTAACGGAGTGGCAATGATCTGGATGGGAGGCGAGGAAAACATAAATCTGCCAGTTTGTGCATTGAGTTGGGGCGAACGTGATCCGATCCGCAATATCGCGACAGGGCGACCGAATTTGTCAGCAACATGTAGTGGGTCCTCGGTGTAGCCAATATCCAATGTGCGTTGGCGACCGATGGGTTCGTCCGCTGGAATCGGGTTTGTCGGATCTTCGAGATAAATCACCCGCGTCACATAGAAACCTTGTGTAGCCATCTTGATTTCGCGGAGTGAGAATTGAATTGGAATAGCAAATTTTGCTTCCAAACCACGCGGCGGGTAAATGCGATTGACGACTTCAATACTTGGGAAGACTTCAATGCCCTCAAGACCTGGAATATTTGTTACCTTCATGCGGTAGACAGCACCAATGAGCATGCCGGCTTTAGTGGGCGCTAACAGCGACGGTCCAAATTGGCCGTTTGCTACAAAGGCGATTTGGGTCCCTTGGGGCGCTCGAACTTCGATCGGTTGAAAGTAGCCTGGAATCGGTCCGCCTCGTAACAGCATTCCTTGGCCGATTTGACCAGGTGGATGTAAACCGGAGTCGCGAAAATGTTGGTCGCGCAGTGAAGATGGCTCTTGAGCTGACGTGGGCATCGCGGACACTGTAGTGATGCAAATTAATGCTACGTACAGCAGTGGGCTCAGCTTGAGGTTTTGCAGAAGTCGTTTCATGTGTGAGACGGAATTGGGGGCTTAGGGGGTAACGAGTTTGCAACGTGTCTTTTAGCTAGGCAAACCCACTGCTGAATTATCAACAGTGGGCGGGCCTATAAATCGGTGTGTTGGAAATTTGCTTACGGAATCAATTGATTACGTACTGCACTTGGTTGAATATTTCGCGCGGTCGGTGTGAAGCTGTGTTCACGGATGCGAACTTCACTAACCGGTTTGGGATAACTGTAACCCGGTACTTGTCGCACGTGCACATTGAAGTCAGTAACAGGTGCTGGCATGTTGACTTTGGTGTGGTTATGAATCGTATAGCTTTTTAGACCAGCAGGTCCACCAAGCGGTAAATGTGGTGGTCCCGGAATACCAATGTTAGTAGCGGTGATTGGAGTTCCCCAAGGTGCTGTTGTGGCGCCCGCGACGTAACCGCCTTGGACTCTACTTGGAATCGCCATGTGACCTTGCTGTGGCATTGCTCCGTAAAATGCAGCAGGGTTAACGGCTGCAGCAGGGTTAACTGCTTGAACCTTATTACCCATGCGGATAATCGCCATGATGCTACCGCGACGGTCGGCTTCGACAATCGGATCATCGCCTGGATCAAGTCGCGTGCTGACCAATGTTTCTACGTTGGCTAAGGCGAGGTCTTGGAATTCCGGATCTGGTAGGTAAATGACTTTGGTGACATAGTTACCCGTGGCAACTTGGTCAAAGTCCTCATTGGTGAACTGCACAGGTACTGCGTTATGGTCGAGGTAGGCTGCTGTACGTGGGTTAATCGGAGCGACTTCGATTGTCGGGAATAGTTCCACGGCTTCATGGCCAGGGATGTTACTCAATTTCATGCGTACCATATTGCCGTTGGTTCCAACGTGGAAGTCAAAACGCGCTGGTGCAATGAGCGATTGCCCCGAATAGGAACCGTTGCCAGTGGTGTCGAGATCGATTTGCATGCCGTCAGGATTATTGAAAATCGCTTGGATCGACATTCCCGCTGCCGCCGGTCCCTGCTGCATCATCATGGCAACCGGTTGTGGAGGCATCAGGACGCCCGGTCCAGGGCCATCAACGCCAGGGCCGGGGTGAGCAAGTTGCTCAGCAGGTGGTAGATTGTGTTGTTGCATTGTTCCGCAACCAGTTGTCAAAAGTGCGGCAATGGCGATTACTGCACAGATTCGTGGGATAGTCATTATTTTGCCCCTCATTGCGGTTTTAAAAGCACACAGATTCATTTGATTTGCCAAGTTTCGTATTAAGTGGTTTGTTTTTCGTTACAAAAGGTCGGTCTGTTGTTTGAACTAGACCCCTTTGCTCGTGTTTCCTACAATGATGCGACCTA
>CAWVZW010000091.1:0-13629 GCA_963934735.1 uncultured Planctomycetaceae bacterium | reverse complement strand
ACGCTTGACGAGTTCAAGCAAATCAAGGCGCAGTGGGATCCACAGCAGGTTTTTCGTTCTGCGCAGTCCGATCGACTCGGAATTACTGGTTGATAGCGAAGTAAGGTAAGCAGAATCCATGGCACGACGAACGACATTTTCAAAGCGTAGTTCTGAAAAAACGCAACCAATTGCGCCGCGGATTTGGCTGCCGGTGCCGAAACGTAAGTCGCGGATCATGGTTTCTATTTTGCTAGGGACCTTGGTTGCCGCGATTGCGCTGAAGTCCTACGAAACGCCACGAGAGGACGCTGGCCAAGTCGTCAAAGATAACGTAGCGGTCGTAGGAATTGACGACGCGAATATCTTTTTCACCTATGCTCGTAATATTGCCCACGGTCATGGCGCGGTTTACAACGTGGGTGGAGAGCGTGTCGAGGGGTTTTCATCGCCGTTGTTCACGCTCTTGTGTACAAGTATTTTGTTTTTTACCGATCACGTGGAAATCGCAGTGCTGTTACTCAACACAGCGCTGCTGGTCGTCGTGTTAATCGCGGTACAGGAATTTCTACATACAACACTCTGTGTTGATGGTGCTCAGGTTGTTGCGGACGAGCAAACGGAAGATAGAATCACCGCGCGGCAATACGCATTTCTGAATTGGTCGACAAGCGTGTTGTTGTGGGCCTGGATTCTAGGAAGTCCGCAATACGTCATTTGGACGACCATTACGTTGATGGATGTGGGACTATGGGCCGCGGTGTTTGTAGTAGGTACGCTTGAGGTTGTTAAAGCAACGCGATATCAGCCTCAGCGATTGTTGCAAGATTGGCGGGTCATGATTTGTGTCGCGTTGATGTTAAGCACGCGATCCGAGGGTATGTACTTTTGCTTAGTTTGGATTTTAGTGCTGGGATGGGTTCGTCGTAGGCGGTTTGCACATGCAGCAGGCACGGTGCAAGCTTCCTTGGTAAGTGTGGCGGGACCGCTGTTGGCATATTGCTTGATAAACGCGTTGATTATTGGCGGCCGGTACCTCTATTTTGGTTATCCATTTCCCAATACGTATTATGCAAAAGTATCCCCCGAGTTGTTTTACAATTTGAAGTTAGGGTTAGGGTACGCACTGGAGTTTGTGATTACTCAGCCGTGGGTCATCCCAGTGGTATTAATAGTTCTGTGGTGGAGCACACGGTTGTTACGTGGCCAGGGCTACGATGAAACAGGGCCACGGTATTTACCCGCCCCAGTAATGACAACGGCAAGTCTAGCAGCGATTTGTTTGCTAGCGCTGGCCTGTCCGGTTTTGACCGGCGGGGATCATTTTGATTATTCGAGGTTCTTCCAGCCGATATGGCCTGTGCTTGGCCTTGTTGGCGTAGTGACGTATCGTAGTTTGTCATTACGGCGAAGTTTTGCGAGTGCTTTAGCTCCGCGGCAGATCGTGTTTTTATTGGCTTTGCTCAGCGGTACCATCTTATTTGCGCAGCAACCGACGTGGCTTAATTTATTGAAAACACGCGGTCATAACACTCAGATGCGACATGATTTCACATTGGCTATTCGTGGACGAGCATTAGGCGACTTGTTAAACGGGTTCATGCAGCGGATTGAATTCAACGCCGACGCTGTGCCAGATACACAGCCGATGTCGTTGGGTACGCTTACTACCGGCGGAATAGGCTATACCTATGCGGGCAGGAAACTCGACCTGCTGGGTCTTAACAACGTATCAATGGCTCACAGCGCGGGCGACCGTCGCGGCAATAAGAATCATGCGGCATTCAATAGAGATGTGTTTTTCGAGTTGATGCCGGATTTGTTTGCCGCTCAATTCTCCGCTGGCGATGATCAGATACCCGAGCAAACGGCGAACATGTTTCCGTTTAAATTTAGTTTCTGGCAGGCGTCATTGCAGCATTTAGAACAGGACCCACGATTTACGGACGCCTATTTGCCTGTCGCAATAATTTTGTTTGTTCAAGATGCAACGACAAAAAAACAATCAACACGTATCATCACAGCCTGGATGCGCAAAGAAGTGCTTGCCAGCATCAAATTGCGAACCTCGAGTTACTGGGTTGAGGTTATCGTGAACCAACGCGGTGCATGAACTGAGAGACTCTCAATGGCTAGCTACTATCGCCGGTGGGACACCGAGGCTTTTACCGCCGTCGATGGCGATGCTGGTTCCGGTTACCATTCGCGACGAATCGCCCGCTAGGTACAGCACAGCACTCGCAATTTCGTCGACATGAATCATGCGACCAGCGGCTCGAGCGATAGGACTGGCATCAACCGTCGCTTGGTATGCAGCAACGGGATCGCCTGTTTCCTGAAGCCCTTGGTCCATCATGACGGTGTCACCGACTGGTCCGGGGCAGACAGCGTTGACGCGTATTTGATCAGTGCTATGGCACAATGCTAAGCTCCGCGTCAGCGCAATCAATGCTCCTTTGCTGGTCGAGTATATGGGGTCGTGAGCTCGAGGTAGTAGTCCTGCATTGCTCGATATGTTAATGATCGACCCACCGTCGCTCATATAACTAATAGCATGCTTGCTGCAAAGAAATGGCCCTTTCAGATTTACACCCATGCAATAATCCCAATCTTCTTCGCTGACGTCTGGGATTTGTTTGACCATACCGACACCGGCGTTGTTGACGAGGATGTCGATTTTTCCTGAATGATCCGCAGCCATTTCGATTAAGCGAATGACGTCTTGTTCCGCAGTGACGTCACAGTTTGTCGTCGTGATGTTAAGGTCAGTGAAGGTTGTATCGTCGCCCGAAGTTGGTGCAATATCACCACCGAATACTTTAGCGCCGTTGTTCGCCAACATGATGGCGACGGATCGGCCAATGCCGGATGCGGTACCTGTTACTACAGCTGTCTTACCGCTAAGTGAGTTTGCGTTCATTGTGATATTGCTTCAAGACTATTTAGGAAACAACGCTGTATTGTTGTTACCAGTGGAAGGAATAGGTGCGGAGACAGAAGCGGGTTGAATCGGACGCATATAGTTTATGATGTTAGCCGAATCTCGGATGGCATCAAACTTAGTCGTCATGGCAGCATGCAGCTTTCGTTCTAGCAGATAGGAATCCAATTCGACGCGGACATCTTCAAGTTCATCAACGACTGGTACTGTACGTCCGAGACATCGCATGATGATATATTTGCCGCCCACGGCAACGATCCCAGATAGTTCACCGGTAGCTAGGCTGAATGCTTCTTCTTCGAGTACAGGTTGTCCACCATGCAGGCGGACCGGAGGTACTTTTCCTTGATTGGCACGTGACACAGGTTCAATCGAATATTGTGTCGCAAGTTCGCCAAAGAAATAGTCTGTGGAATTGTTGTTCGCTAGCTCCCAAACCATGTTCGCGCGACGTTGGTTATTCAACACGATTGCTAGGATTTCCACTCGTTCACCATAATTCGCTTCAAACGCCTTTTGCCGGTCGGCGGTCGTAATGTTGATCGAATCGTGCACTAATTTCTTCAAAGCTACGGAAGGCCAAACAGCGTCTTTGACGTAAATGCTGACGGTCACTCCGTCTTGCTTGGTGACATCCTTGAGCCAGGCATTGACGTCTGCTTTACCATCAACCGTTTCATATCCACGAGAAACAGCAGCGCGGGCGATTTCATCGTGTAGGTCTTGTTGTTCGACGGTCTTATTGGCTGCGGTGAGGTGTTGTTCGAGAAGCTGGCGGTTGATTTCACCTTCGAGTACATCGGTGCCATACCGTTTGATACATTCTTCGGCTAGATCGCGAACCGTTATCTGTTGGCCATTGAGCATAGCGACGATTCCTGGGTGAGAATCTTTCATGCTCGGTTTGTCATAAAGCGTTGTGATTTTTGCGGCGTCTTGGAGTTCCTGGAAAATCGTTGCCGAATAGGATCTTAAATGGTTTTCCGTAATTTGATCTCGTAATCGTGATTCGGCATCTTTGCGAAACTGCGGAGCGACGTAAGTCGAAGAGATGCGTTTCTCACATTTGACAAAAACATATTGATTACCAATTTCGATGATCTTGGAAATATCACCTTCTTTAAGGCTATATACTTCGATCTCTAAACTAGGGTCACCGACGTGCTTGCGAATTGGCGGAATGAGACCACGGGCACTGGCACTGGCTTGATCTTCGGAATGGTCTTTGGCTAGCGTTCCAAATGTACTCGGATCCGCGATAGCCTGTTCTCGTAGAGCAGTGGCCCGTTGCAAGTTTGAATGAGCAATGATGCGGACTTTGACTTTTGGACCGAATTCGGATTCAAACGCTTCGTCGAGTTGTTCTTGAGTCACTTGGATTTGTTCAGCAGCAAGTTGGCGTAGTGCTAACGTGGGCCAGATGATTTCGTTGCGATATTGAGTAGGATCTATTTCGCGTTCTTGCTTTAGCATTAGCAACCAACGTTCGGTGGAAAGCCCGAATTTCTTTGCCATACGAGCGATTTCTGCCATGACATCTTGTTCGGATATTTCAATATTGTGTTGCTTGCAAGCTTGTTGGATTAGTTTTTTGTTGAGGAAACTTTCGAGCACCTCTTTGCCGTAACGGTCAAGGCATGCTTGTGCTAGTTGATTGCGTTTGATTTGCTGGTTATTGACTTCCGCTACGACCGTGAGTTTGCTTGTTTGCCCGACAGGCCGGACCGCGGATTGTGTCGTTGGTTTTGCAGCAGGTTTTGCCGTTGGCTTTTGCGTGATGGCATTGGGGGATATTGGAACCGGTGTTGGTTCAGCGGTAGCGTCTTCTGGAGCAAGCCAGTAGACGCGCGCGGTAACGGTTAAACCTAACAACAGGATGGCCGTTATAACGACGATCCAGCGTTTGTTTGGTTTGTGTTGATTTGTAGTCTTTTTCGCATCCTTGCGTGTCATACCGATGGCTCCTAAACCAACTCGAATTAGTGTTTCGATTAGTCGTGGAGTATAGGGCGTTTACGTAAAAACGGTCAAGATTGATCGGTTTTACAAAGACCTCAGCAAGCGTCAACGGTAATGGAATTCCACTACGATGGTATCAACACAATTTTACCGGCCGTGGCACCGGATTGGTTCAGTGTGCTGTCTTCTTGCATTTGGTGCGCTGCAGCCGCCTCGGACATAGGTAACACGTGGCTGATATTAGCTTGGAGTGAACCGTCGCTGAGCCATTGATTGATTTCGTCAGCGCTGGCTCGCAGAGCTTCCTCAGTCGCTTTGAACATCACAAAACCCATTAGTTTCAGGCACTTGACGTAGAATGGCCCAACGGGGAATTCAGGCCGCGCGTCGCGGCCTGCCATAATGACGATCCGCCCATATTCTTTCATGACGGAGATGATGCCTTCCATGTTCGGCTCGCGGAGCGTTTCCCAGAAAACATCGACACCATCGGGGGCGGCTGCTAAGATCGCTTCCAACTCGTCTTCGGTGTTATAGTTGATGACGACGTCTGCTCCAAGCTCTCGACAGCGAGCAGCTTTTTCTTCATTCCCGGCGGTGGTAATAACTGTTGCGCCACAGCGTTTTGCCATTTGTAGTACCATCGCTCCAACACCTCCGGTACCTCCATGCACGAAGATTGTTTCACCGGCTTGAAGTTGTGCGTCGCGAAATAGTCCAAGATGTGCCGTTACACCTACCAACGAGCAAGCAGCTGCATCCTTGTCGCTGACGTTACTCGGAGTAGCATAGAGTTCGTTTTGTTCAACCGCGCAAAACTCAGCAAACGTACCTTGCTTGCCCAATAGGCCCTGATTTGTCCCCCACACGCGATCACCGACTTTGAATCGCGTAACGTCGTCGCCGATCGCTTCCACGGTACCCGCTAAATCGCAACCAACAACGAACGGTTGTGGAAGCTCCCAATAGTTAGCACCGTTGCGAATATACGTATCAACAGGGTTTAACGATACAGCGCCCACGCGGATTAAGACCTCAGCGCCGCTGGCAACGGGAGCGTCGATGTCTCCGTATTGAATGTTACTGGCGGGGCCACATTCGGTAATATATGCTGCTTTCATCGTATGGATGTCCTTGCGTAAACTTACATTAAATCAAGACAGTGTTTTGTGCCATTTTAGCGACTACCGAGGCTACGTAAACATGCGGCAATTCAGTAATGCCGCTGCAGTTATTTTATTTGTGCAATGGTGACTAGGATTTCATGTCTGAAATATGAGTGCGTTAACTGCCCAATTTCCGTTGAGCGGCGTATAATCGAGGCTCGTTGTTTTACCTGAACAGATTTTAGGTTGATATTAAATTCTGATGGCCCAACCAGATAAAATAGATACAACAGAATTGGTTAACCGTTCACAAGCTGCTGTGCATGCTGGTTTACTCTCAGATTCTGCGCTCGACAACTTAACGCTTTGGTTAACGCAACCGCGCTATGCCGAGTACGTCTCGGCGATTGGTAAGGCGATCGGCCAAGAAAGTTGGCAAGAGTTGGATGACGTGTTTTGGACGGTAATTCCATTCGGCACTGGTGGTCGTCGCGGACGGATGCATCCATTCGGCTCAAATGCAATCAATGATCGTACAATTGGTGAAAGCGCCCAAGGCTTAGCTAATTACGTGCTCAACAATTCAGCTGCGCAATCGACTGCAAACGAGAGATTATCGTGTGCAATCGGCTATGACACGCGACACCAATCACGTCATTTCGCAGAGCTCTGTGCCGGAATTATGATCGCCAACGGGTTTCATGTCTACTTCTTGGATGAATATCGCGCTACACCACAAGTATCATTCTTGGTGCGACAAAAGAAATGTGCCTGTGGCATCATGGTCACCGCAAGTCACAATCCGCCAAGTGATAACGCAGTAAAAATATATTGGAATGATGGAGGTCAAATATTACCTCCACACGATGCCGGTATTATTGAACAGGTGATGGAGCAAGTTGAGAATATCGAGGTTTGTGATTTCGACGACGCAGTTCAGTCCGGTGATGTGACGATTTGCACCGCGGAAATCGATGAACTTTATAGAGCTGCTGTTGTTGAACATTGTAGCCCATCGCGCTTTTCCTCAGATGGCCAGGCTGCTCGAGGATTAAAGGTGATCTATTCGCCGCTGCACGGAGTTGGTGGGTTTGTCGTGCCAGCAGTCTTACAGGCGTGTCAGTTTAATAACGTAGTTGTTTATCCTAACCACGCCGAGCCAGACCCCAATTTTACAAATGTGCCTGATCATGTTTCCAATCCTGAAAATCCAGCGGTGTTTGATTCAATCATTAAATATGCTCAACAAGAAGGTGCGGATGTTGTCTTAGCGACCGATCCTGATGCGGACCGGATGGGATGTGCGGCGCCAGTGGATTTATCAGGCGAATGCGAATGGAAGACGTTTAACGGCAACCAACTCTGTGCAATGCTAGCTGCCTATCGAATGCAGTCGTTGCAGGATCAGAATCTACTAACCGCAACGAGTTTCCAGGTGACTACGTTGGTGACAACCGCTTTATTGCGGCGGATCGGCGAGCACTATGCTGTTCAGACACGCGATGATTTATTGGTTGGGTTTAAGTGGATTGCCTCAGCGATCGATGAAGGCGGGGCCAATGATTTTATCTATGGCACTGAAGAGTCGCATGGATTTATGATTGGAGATTATTGCCGCGACAAGGATGGTGCAGCAGCTTGCATGTTGCTGTGCGAGTTAGCGGATGATCTAAAACAACAGGGGAAAACGTTACATGATTTCCTGACTTCACTTTATGAACAATTTGGCGTGTATCAAGAAAGTTTGAAGACCATCTACATGCATGGAAGCAGCGGAATGCAGCGGATGCAACACGT
This sequence comes from uncultured Planctomycetaceae bacterium, assembly GCA_963934735.1. Classification (GTDB taxonomy): domain Bacteria; phylum Planctomycetota; class Planctomycetia; order Pirellulales; family Pirellulaceae; genus UBA721. The sequence continues at coordinate 5,847 of CAWVZW010000091.1, read as the reverse complement.
GATGGATCAACTACGCAACGCAAGCCCACGTGATCTTGGCGGGCAGCAGGTAATGCGGATACGTGATTATTTGACCCAGCAGATAACAACAACCGCTGGAAGTGTGACGGTATTTAGTGGGCCGATCGATAACTTGCTGTTTTTTGAGCTAGAGACCGCTGGACATTATGTCGCCGTGCGTCCATCAGGCACCGAACCCAAAATAAAATTCTATTCGTTCACTAGAGCCGATGTGGAATCCCGTGGCAGCGTCGAAAAAACTCAGGATAGTCTTAACGCAATGATTCAGTTGATCGAAGATGATTTGCAGCGCTTTGTGGATGCAGAATGATCGCGGGAAAAATCCGGCAAGGTTTACGGTGCCGGTTGTTCGTCGCTGACGCGCGCGAGGAAGGAAGCGTAGATTCCAATATTACGAGAGTAAATGGTTAGGCAAACCCACATGGTGGTAATGCCAATCGCTTTGACAATGAAACTGTCGGCTAACAGTGCAACTGGAAATGCCAGCATCGATATGATGATCATGGGTAACGAGGTAAAGGCAAATTTAACGAGCAGTTCTGGAAATCGCATTATTCGCTGCTGTAGCATTGGTGAATATGGCAAGTAAAAGCGGTTGTTCTCAAAAATCGACAGTATGGTGAAGGGAAAGATGATAGCCGTTACTAAAATGGCAAGCCCTAACGGTACGAATATCAGCGACTCGGGAAGGATTGCCGAAAGAAGTCCGTATAATATTGCTGCTGGGATGGCTGCGGTTCCCATCGCAACATAAATAACGAGAGATTCAAGGAGCCAGTCCACGATGTCAAATGGTGGCCATTCCGCTATATCGAAATCTCCATAAGCCGTTTGTCTGATGATGTTAATCAAGGTAGTGAACGCAAAAACGCTGATTACGGATGCCATGAGCAATGAAATCGCGCTAAATAAATAAATTATTAAGACATGGCCAGGCTGATTAGCCATATGCAACATACCAGCGTTAACGATCCAAGCGGCAGCTAGTATGGCAACGCGAGATATTACGGACACGTTGGCCCCAATCATCAACAGCATTTGCAGCCAAGATAATTCCGCATTCTTATTTTCCGTTGCGACGATTTGCTCGTGTTCTTGTTCGGCTTGTGCGAGTATCACATTGTCGACATCTTCGGGCGAACGGCCAATTTTTTCTCGTAGATCCGGAGACGCTGACAGGTCGAAAGCAGGTTGTTCCGTGTTTAATTCTAATCCCGGGCCACGTTTCATTCTTGTGGTGGGAGCGGGCATTGGGTTAGGACGGTCGATGTGCAGCGGCTTAAAACAGTCGGGACAGGCGACTGTGGAATCAATGTCAGGGGGTGTTGCTGTTACGGCAGTATGGCATACAGGGCAAACAACAGCCCATTCGATTACCTGTTCATATTCGACTTCCGGCGGCGGTGCCGCAGGCTGTTTAACGGCCTTAGTTGCAATCTTGGTTGCAGTACTATCTGCTGCTTGATCAGAATTGAGGGATACATCAATCCGGCGGCGCGTAGGTATGGGTAGTTTTGCAGGCGCGGTAACTGTGACTGGACTAGAACAGTCAGGGCATTGTACGGTTTTACCAATGTCCTCGGGGTTTACCGTCAAATGGGTGTTACAGGTCTGACAGGCGATATCCCATTGGACAACTAATTCAAAATCGCCAGTCGGGACTGATGTTGTTGGCTGTACCGGTTGAGTTGCTGGACTAGTGGGCACTGGGTTTAGCTCGTAATTCTCGTATCCTGCAAGGTCATCAATCGGCTCCAAATCAATGATTTCTTCTGCGGGCTCCAGACCGCCTGTTGGCTCAGGCCGAGGTGCCCCTTGCACCGGTGTAATCCCCGGTTCTACTACTGGTTGGGCTGGGGGTTCTGGTTGTCGTAACGTTGGTGTTTGAACAAGCGGTTGAACAGGCGGTTTAGACGTTTCAAGGGGCGCTTCAACAACGACTGATTCTAAGCAATTCTCGCATAACATCGCTTGACCAATTTGGTCGGCTTTTGCAAAAAGCTGAGTTTTACAGACAGGGCAGCTCAGAACGATTGAACCAGCTATATTCTGGTGGCTACTGCTTGACGAGGATGAATGAGCATGAGGTGTTTGTGATGCGGGGACGTACGAGGGTAGCCGTATTGTCTTGCCGCAATCTGAGCAAGGTTGACGATTGCCAGCGAATTCCACGGGTGCTCGGTGCTGTGCATCGCAATGAGGGCACTGAAATTGAATTTCATTTGCTACCACAGCAGGCAAGTCCTCTGGTGGAAGGGAGTTTCGCTGTTATTGATTACTTCGTCAAATTTAAAACGCTACGTATTTGTTTAGGTGTGTCCGTAATAATACCGTCAATGCCGGACGTGACAAGTTTTAAAGCTTCTGTCGGGTCGTTCACTGTGTACACCCATAGCTTCCAACCTTGTACATGAACCAGCTTGATCATCTTTGGCGTTACGTCCTTATAACTCCAACCGACCACCTGTGCACCGGTAAGTTCAATCTTGGAAATATCGGACTCTTTAAATTCACCGCCACCCAATGCGCCCAAAATTAAATCGGGGCAAAGCTTGTGGCAAGTCTCCAGGTAGTCCCAATCAAATGCTTGGACGACGACATCCGCCACGAGTTTATGTTTTTGCAGCAAGGCAACTGCGGTTTTAGCGTCACCTTTTTTCCGTTCAATCAACGTGACGGAACCTTGCTGGATTGTATCTAGGCTTTCAAGGAGAGTGGGAATCTTCGTGCCTTGGAATTGTTTGTTTTTCCAAAGACCGGCATCCAGCGTCTTCAAGTCGGCCCATGGCAGTGAACCCGTTGGAACTTTGGCGAGTCCAAGCTTCTGCGTAATGTTGGTCGTACGGTCAAGGGTTGAATCATGAAATGTAAAGGGAATCCCATCGCGACTGTGATAATAGTCTAGTTCGATCATATCCGCTTGGGCTTCAATCGCTGAGCGAAACGCCGGCAGAGTATTTTCGGGATGCGTCTTACTGTCTCCACGGTGTGCAATCACGATGGGGGAGTCTTTAAACACAACATGCTGCGCGCGTCCTTTGACAGCGGTATTGAGAGCGGATGCTGGTTCCATTGAGATAGTTAAAAAACAACTAAAGCTACACAAAAACAAGGTCATCAAACGGAATCGGAGGCTTTGAGTCATGAGATGCGCAAACCTTGGGAAAATGAAAATAGTGGGTTTGAATTTTACTTAGTTAAGCGCGGTTTGCTGTTACTAGCTAGATTCTATGACTTCTGCTTCGCGGTTTTGAGCAGCATCGTTGACACTGGTTTCATATTTCTTCGTCAGATCTTGAATCTCATTTTTGAGGTCATCTCGCAAGTCTTCATTTAGATTCTTGTCTTTTTCAGCTTGGTCCGCAGCTTTGTTTCCATCACGTCGAACATTACGAATCGAGACACGAGTTTCTTCGGCTAGTTCCTTGATTCGTGAGACCATCTTTTGTCGCACTTCGCCGGACAAGGCAGGAATGTTGATGCGAATTACATTGCCGTCACCTTGAGGATTGAATCCAAGGTCACTAGCGATCAACGCCTTTTCAATGTCTTTAGCGACACTGGGGTCATACGGACGGATAACGATTTGTTGCGGTTCCGGGCAACCAACACTGGCTAGTTGCTTTAGTGGAGTTTGTGAACCATAGCAATCGACCTTGATCGATTCGACCAACCCCGGGCTCGCTCGTCCCGTGCGGATGCCGGCTAGGTTGCTCCGTAAATGTTCTACGGCTTTGTCCATTCGTTGTTCGGTGTCCATTAGAATTTGGTCGTACATTTGAGAATTCTTTTCGTCGAAATTGTGAATGTTCTTATTTTGAATACGCTGAGAATATGATTTACATTAGTAATTATCGCCGATGTAAATGGTCGTTGTCTAGTGTTAGTGCTATCGAAAATCTGACCACTGTTTGACAGGTCTGTAGTTTAGCTAATGCGAGTGCCGAGCTTTTCGCCTTGCACAGCCCGTACAATGTTTCCATCTGTCTTGTAGTTGAACACTAATACGGGCATTTTATTTTCCATGCAATGTGAAATGGCGGTACTGTCCATCACTCGTAAACCCTGTTCTATCACCGTCTGGAAATCCAACATGGGATAAAATACCGCATGTGGGTTCTTTTCAGGGTCTTCGCTGTAAACACCGTCGACACGAGTTGCTTTCAGGAGAATGTCTGCTTCTAACTCCATCGCACGTTGAGCGGCTGCGGTGTCCGTTGTGACGTAGGGGCTGCCGGTTCCAGCAGCTAAAATAACGATACGCCCTTTTTCCAAGTGCCTACTCGCGCGACGGCGAATATAGGGCTCAGCCACTCCGTCCATCCGAATCGCTGACATGACGCGGGTTTGACAGCCGATGCATTCCAGAGCATCTTGCAAAGCTAATGCGTTGATGACCGTTGCTAGCATTCCCATGTAATGTGCAGTTGCTTCATGGATGGCCACATTTTTTTCTTTGAATTGAGCACCACGTAGGATGTTACCACCTCCGCAGACGACCGCAACTTGACAACCTTGCTCTACGGCAAGTTTGATTTGCCGAGAAATATCAGCAACTTCTTCCATGTTGATACCACGCTCACCTGCACGGCTTAGACTTTCGCCGGAAAGCTTGAGGACAACACGACGATAGATAGGATTGGTTTCGTCTGCTGCGGCAGTCATACTCGGAGTCCTTCGATAATGCGTTATTAGGGTCTGTTTGTTTTGAATTAGGGTAGCAGTAAAAGTGCAAAAAGTAAGCCCCGATTTTACTCGGGGCTTACAAATTTCGCTATTGTATTCCGACTATTCCCCGGCGTCGTCTGTTGCAATAGAGCTAGATTCTTCAGTATCATCACCGAGTTCCCAGCGTACGAATTGAAGGAGCTTCATTTCTTTGCTAGCAGCGAATTTACCGACGGATTGGCTATCGTCTTTTACATAAGTCTGTTCGGATAACACACCTTGGTTTTCCAGAAAATTTCTCATGCGACCTTCGACCATTTGATCGACGATGTTTTCAGGTTTACCTTCAGCCAATGCCGCGTCACGTAACGATTGGCGTTCCGCGTCGACAACTTCATGTGGTAGATCATCTGGGTTTGCAACCGTTGGTCGCATCGCTGCGATGTGCATGCAGATATCTCGAGCAGATTCTTCATCGCCACCTTCGACTGCTAAGATAACTCCTGAGATAGTGCCGGCGTTATGCACATAGCCAGCACATCCACTTTCGATACGTACGATTCGACCAATATTGAACACTTCGCGGATGCGATTGAAAATCTCGTCTTTGACTTCTGCTAATGTCAGACCGTCTTTGCCTGGACACGGTAATGCCAATAAAGCGTCTGCGTCAGTCGCACTTGGATTTTCGGCTGCGGCCTGTGCTAAGCTGTCCGCATATTGAATGAAGTCTTCGTGTGTGGTAACTGGGGCACTTTCGCATTTTAATTCGACCATTGCACAAGCGGCTTTATTCAATCCCAAGTATTGGCCAAAACGGCCAAAGTCGGTTATGCGGCCAGAACGTTTCTCGAAGATTTCTGCTCCTCGGTCACGTAACCAATCGATCGCTGCTTGTGTATCGCCATCGCATTCTGTGAGTGCTTTTTTGCAGTCCATCATGGGAAGACCAGTTTTGTCTCGAAGTTCTTTGACTAATGCAGCTGTTACTGCCATGTCATTTCTCCTTGGATTGGAATTAGTATGCCGCAAGTGGGAGTTGGGCCCGCTGGCGAGTTAGTTAATGTCAATTTGTTAAAAACGTCGGCTGGGTGCTCGAGCTAATCGACTCATGGCAACGAATAGTGTGATAAATGCTGCCTCAAAGTCATTGCATAT
>CAWVZW010000090.1:0-13670 GCA_963934735.1 uncultured Planctomycetaceae bacterium | reverse complement strand
CAAGCTAACAAGCTAACAAGCTAACCGCATTACCATCATGAACAATCGCCTTGAACAACTAACGATTCAGCTTAACGAACTCGATACCCAATTCAGTTCGCGGTTGCTCGCTGCCGTAAAATATGCCGTTGCCGCGGGACAACAAACGCTCACTCGATTCCAAGATGACCAACTTGAGGTTATCAAAAAAGCAGATCAATCACCTGTTACCGCGGCAGACACAGAGGCCGAGTTGTTGTTACGGAAATGCATTGCCGACGATTTTCCCGAGGACGCGATACTTGGCGAAGAATTCAGCGATGTCGCTGGCTCGACCGGCTATCGCTGGATCCTCGACCCGATCGATGGGACCAAGTCTTTTATATCAGGCGTGCCACTCTACGCTACGTTGGTAGGTATCGAACATGAAGGTAGCAGTCAGGTCGGTGTGATCTATATACCTGCTTTGGATGAACTGATTTTTGCCGAAATTGGCAAAGGGGCTCGTTATTGTCGCGGCGCGGCAAAAATGACCGAGCCCAAAGTTTCCCAAGTTGAGACACTTGCGGATGCTTGCTTTGTGACAACCCAAATAAGCACCTATGACGATTGTAACCGCCGGCAAGTGTTCCGAGACATCGAGCAACAGGCGTCTATAACTCGTACTTGGGGCGATGCCTACGGATACCTACTGGTCGCTACGGGCCGTGCGGAAGTGATGATTGACCCGATTTTCAACATCTGGGATGGGGCCGCAATTCTTCCTGTGATTCAAGAATCCGGTGGCACTTTCAGCGACTGGAAAGGCGTTGCGACGGTGCATAACCAAGAGGGTATTGCCACCAATGGCTACTGCCACAACGAGATTCTTGCATTCACCCGTAACGCGTAGGTAGTCTCAGCACAAAAGCTGCTATTCTAATTGCTCTTTGACAAGATCGTGAAGAGCTCGTAGTCCCACTTCACGGTCGACTTCATAAAACCCAACTTTGTAATGAACGACTTTGCCAGATTTGTCCAATACGACAAACAGCGGCAACTTTGCTCCCGCGCGACGCGGGTCTCCCAACTCGCTGATGTAATCCTCCACGTCCGCCACCACTGGGTAACTCAAATTCATAAAGCTAGCGAACTTTCTAGTCGACGCGCGTACTCGCGTTCGCTGCGCGGGATCTTCAAGTTCAGGCCGAACCACGACTCCGACAACCTGTAAGTCCTTGTCCGCATATTTTCGCGACAGAAAATCTAGATACCCAACCTGTCCATACGGTGGACTCAACGGACTGTCCTTGTAATCCCAAAAATGCAATATCGTCACTTTCCCTTTAATCGCGTCATCGTCAAACCCAGTCCCTCGATACAACTCAAACCCAGGAGCGGTTACAACTTGCCCCAGTGCTCGCGTCATCAACGCTGCTACGCCACCACGGCGCCCGTTTTGTGATTGCACGTCTTTCTTGGCAATCAATGAAAGGTCCGCCAGCGTGGTTGTCTTGGCGATATCTATTAAGTCCTCGCTTTGAGCACGCAGTAACTTCAGTTGTGCGTCGTCCCATACAATTTCTTTGCTGGGCAAATCCAATTTAAGCTGATCACGCAAGCTTGTGAACGCCGCAAAAGCTGCTACCGTCTTGTCTCGTGCTTCATCGCTCAAAGCCTCTCGTTTGACGAGTCGATATTCAAGTGTATGTCGTTCACCTTGCCCTACCGTCACTCGTTCTTCTAGGCGATCGATTATGCCATCCGTAGAAACCCATACCGTTCGTTTGGTGCCAAAACTGTTGAAACCCAATACGCGCCAAAAAGATTTTCCGTTCACCTGCTTACGCTCAATCACGCGATAACTTAAAGCCCCTTGCTTCCAGACAGTATCCATGTTGATTTTTTCGCCATCAGCAATTTGAAATAGCGCCAATGGAACCAACGTCGAATGGTTTTCTGAGTTGAATAATATTAGCGGGTTGGCAAGTGAAGTCCGCGATGACTGTAGATTAAAACCGTTGCCGTCAATCCACTTGGAAATACCAAACTGTGCGATCCACGACAACTCCCCCCGACCATTCTCGCTTAGCGTCCAATGCAATACACCACCGTCGCCCGCGCGGTCCCGTAATACAGTGATTTTGAATTCTTTCGTCAAAGTCCTATCGTCGCCGTCATCGGGCACCATCCTACCTTGATAAACAAGTAACTCAGCAGCCAGCAGTGATGGATTTGGTAACGCGCTACTCATCGCAAGAATACAAACCAATAAAGTAGACACAGCTAGTGAAAAAAATCGATTCAATGAAAACATCATTAACTTTCTCGAGAACGCGGGCGTTGGTATCAATTTTAGGATATACAAACAATAAGTCCGTCATTCTAGGTGTTCTTGGGCATCGATGCGAATCGTTTACAGCAAAAAAATTAGTCACCGACGATATATTTTCACTGATTGCGAGTTTACATATCGCGCCGAGCATGTTTTCCCTTAATAAAAACAATTGACAAACGCAATAATGAGATAAAAGCACCCGTTGCAGACCACCGACGACAAGTTATACTTACGGTTTCAAATAACAACAAATCCCCAAGTCCCCTTTTAATCTTTTAACGAGGGGTGCGATCGTTTTTCAAGAGGAACGCGAAGATGGCTCGAGTTTGCGAAATTTGCAACAAACAAGCACAGATTGGAAATTCTGTCGAGACCCGTGGTAAAGCTAAATACCTTGGTGGTGTTGGTACTAAAATCACTGGAATCACTCGTCGAAAATTCAAACCAAATCTGCAACGTATCCGCGTCGCCCAAGAAGATGGCAGCAGTCGTCGCATGAAAGTTTGCACACAGTGTATTCGCAGTGGTAACATACGCAAAGCGGTTATTACCAAACCATTTGTTTAAACCCAGAAGTAATCGGGGCTAAGCAACCGCCTGCTCGAATCAAAACATCTGGGACATCTTGCTTGAACGTCTTTCTAGATTAGGGCAACGTAACATGGCACTAACACGCGAAGATGTTGAAAAAGTCTCTTTGCTCGCTCGTCTGCAATTAACCGACGATGAACTCAATAGCATGACGGAGCATCTCAGTCAGATCATTCAGTACGTTCATCAACTTGATGAAATCAACACCGACGACGTCGCGCCGTTAGCGCATACGCTCGACATCACCAACGTCCTAGCCGACGATGTTGTCGAGGACTGTTTAAGTCGAGACGCCGCTCTACAAAATGCACCGCAACGGGATGAGGAATGTTTTAGAGTACCGGCCGTACTTTAAGATAAACAAGGTAAATCGTTTGCATAAGAATCTTTACCAAAACACCCACCCAGAAAATCAACGAAGCTCCGCTTTCGCTAGTTAGCCACAGGTCCGTCATGTCCATTATCTCAAAATCAGCGACTCAACAACGCGAGATGCTGCGTACGGGAGAATTGACTAGCGTGGAATTAACCACAGCGTACCTCGAACAAATCAAGACGCATGAATCCGCAATCCAAGCGTTTGTGCATGTCGACGAACAACAAGCACTTGCTGACGCTGAACAAATTGACACGCGTCGTGCCGCCGGAGAACCGCTCGGTGACCTCGCAGGTATCCCCGTCGCAGTTAAAGACAATCTCTGTAGCGAAGGCGTACCCACAACATGTGCCTCTAAAATCCTCAGCGGTTTCATATCACCCTATGATGCCACTGTCGTTGCTAAACTTAAAACTGCCGACGCTGTACTCATCGGGCGTACCAACATGGACGAATTCGCCATGGGAAGCAGTACCGAGAACTCGTCAATTCAAGTCACCAATAACCCATGGAATCTACAATGCATCCCTGGTGGCAGTAGTGGTGGTTCAGCGGCCTGTATTGCCGCAGATTTAGCACCGTTGGCTCTCGGATCCGACACTGGCGGTTCCATTCGACAACCCGCTGCCCTGTGTGGTATCGTCGGCCTCAAGCCAAGCTACGGTCGTGTCAGTCGCTATGGGCTTGTCGCATTTGCCAGCAGCCTCGATCAAATTGGCCCAATGACTGGCAATGTAGAAGACGCTGCGTTGTTGTTGCAAGTCCTCGCAGGTCACGATCCCCATGACTCAACCTCCGCTGACGTAGCGGTAGATGGCTATGCCGAAAGTGTCACTCAACCACTATCCGGTTTAACGCTTGGTGTCGTCGATGAACATTATGGTGATGGACTAGAAACGGAGATTAGATCCAGTGTTGAAGAGGCCATTCGCCTATACGAATCGCTCGGCGCTACCATTAAACATATCGAAATGCCGCACGCGAGCTACGGTATCGCCACCTACTATATTATCGCTCCCTGCGAAGCATCCAGTAATTTAGCGAGATTCGACGGAGCGCATTACGGTCATCGCGCTGATACTTCTACTAGCGATCCAACGTCGCCCAACGAAGACGCATTGACTCGCATGTACCGTTCGAGCCGCGCTGCCGGTTTTGGCGACGAGGTTAAACGACGCATAATGCTCGGCACGTATGCCTTGAGCGAAGGCTATTACGATGCCTTCTATTTAAAAGCACTCAAAGTCCGGCGGTTGATCCGACAAGACTATGACAACGCGTTTAAAGATGTTGACCTGTTAATCGGGCCTGTGACTGCGAGCTCGGCTTTCAAACAGGGTGAAAAAACATCGGACCCGATGGCGATGTACATGGAAGATCTATTTACCGTCACGGCCAATCTAGCGGGTGTCGCCGGGATTTCAATTCCCTGTGGATTCACCGACGCGGGTCTGCCCATTGGTGTGCAATTGCAGTCTGCGCCGTTCCACGAAGACAAGCTTTTGCGTGCCGCTTACATGTTTCAAAATGCTACGGACTGGCATCAACGGAGGCCGGAATTTTGATGTCCTCACCTTTAATACAACCGACCCATGGCGCGGCCTACACAGTAGTCGTTGGACTCGAAGTTCACGTCCAACTAAAAACGAATACCAAACTCTTCTGCCGCTGTCCGACCACATTTGGCCAACCGCCTAACACACAAACTTGTCCTGTTTGCCTCGGTTTGCCAGGTTCGTTGCCTGTCATGAACCGCCGTGCGTTTGAGCTCTCCATGAAAACAGCCTTGGCGTTGAACTGTACGATTCCCCACTTCACCAAATGGGACCGCAAGAATTATTTTTACCCAGATTTACCCAAGGGTTACCAAACGAGTCAGTTTGATTTACCGCTGAGTGAACACGGTCACCTCGATATTTTCTCCGAGAATGATGAATTCGCAGACAAACAAATTCGCATTCTGCGAGCTCATCTAGAAGAAGATGCTGGCAAGAGTATGCACGACGAAGCCGCCGGAGTTGCTGATAGCCGCATTGACCTGAATCGTACGGGTACGCCCTTGCTCGAAATTGTTAGTGAACCAGACATGCGTAGTGCCGCCGAAGCGAAAGCTTACTTGCAAGAACTGCGATTAATTTTGTTGTACCTCGGAGTCTCCGATTGCAACATGCAAGAAGGTTCCCTGCGGTGTGATGCCAATGTTAATTTACACATCGACACGCCCACCGGAACCATTGCCACGCCCATTGTCGAAATCAAGAATATGAATAGTTTTCGCGCGGTCCAACGAGGCATTGAATTCGAGGTCGATCGGCAATATGCGTTGTGGCAAGAAAACAAACAGGTCTTGGGCGATATGCCCAAACAGACGCGGGGTTGGGACGAGGGATCGCAAATTACCCGAGCCCAGCGTGAAAAAGAAGAATCAAGTGACTACCGTTATTTTCCTTGTCCCGATTTAGTGCCGGTTGTTGTTACGGACGAGGAAATCCAAGAGATGCAACAACAAATAGGTACTTTGCCCGCCAACTTGCGTAAGCAACTGCTCGACGACCACCAGCTTACCGCCCACACGTCGGCAGTAATCGTCAACCAAGGCCTCGGCTTTGCGGACTATTTTCTCGCTCTCGCAACAGCGATTGACGACAGTCGTCTAGCCGGTAATTGGATGCAAGGCGAGGTCCTCCGCATTCTCAACGAACAAGAACAAACCATCGAGCAGTTTAAACTATCCGCCGAGGAATCCGGCGAACTGCTGAAATTTATTCAAAGCGGCGATCTCGACAACTCCAAAGCCAAAGATGTTTTTGCCGTGATGATTGAATCGGGACAATCTGCGGCGGATGTCATGGCGGAACTGGGAATTGAAAAAGTAGATTCGTCACAACTTGAAGAATTGTGCCAACGCTTAGTCGACAATAATCCTAAAATCGTAGCGGACGTACAAAGTGGCAACCCAAAAGCAGTGGGTGCACTGATCGGCCAAGCACGTAATGAGAACTCTAATGTCGACCCTGGCCAAGTGCGTCAAATTTGTCTGGCCCTCATCGAAAAACTCTAAACAGTTCGGCGACAAATAGAAAGGTGCTTACATCCCGATGACCGACAGCTCTATCGATCAGCTGAAACTGTGGGACAGCGAACATGTGTGGCACGCTTTCACGCAAATGGCTAACTATGAACCACTAGTAATCGACAGTGCCAGCGGATGTGTTCTCACCGACATTCAAGGCAACACATATATCGATGCGGTTAGTAGCCTGTGGTGTAACGTGCACGGCCATCAACACCCAGTCATCAACGCTGCTATCCGTCAGCAACTAGACCAAGTCGCGCATGTTACTTCATTAGGCATGTCCAATCCCACCACGATTCAATTGGCAAAACGTCTAGTTGATATTACTCCAGAAAACCTTAACCATCTATTTTTCTCCGGCGACGGCTCAAGCAGTGTTGAAGTAGCAATGAAAATGGCCTTTCAATATTGGCAACAAAAGAGCGAGCCCCGACCCAATAAGACCCAATACGTCGCCCTCGGCAGCGCCTATCACGGTGATACCCTTGGCAGTGTCAGTGTGGGTGGCGTACAGCGATTCCACGAAATGTTTAAGCCGTTGTTGTTTGATGTCCTCCGCCTCGACAGTCCGGATACATACCGATTACCTGACGGCGTTACGACGGCTCAAGATGCGACTCAGTTTTATCTAAACCAACTCGAATCCCTACTGCAACAACATCACTCAACTATCGCTGCGATGATTATTGAACCTGTCGTGCAAGGTGCTGCGGGGATGATCATGCAGCCACCCGGATATTTGGCAGGAGTCCGGCAACTCACACAAAAACATGACGTGCTTCTAATCGCGGACGAAGTTGCTGTTGGCTTTGGCCGCACCGGGGCAATGTTTGCCTGCAATCATGAAGACATTCAACCTGACCTGATGTGCTTGGCCAAAGGACTCACCGGCGGATACATCACTATGGCGGCGACGTTAGCAACAACGGAAATCTGGAAAGCGTTTCTGGGCGACTCGTCTCGTACGTTTTATCACGGCCATACCTACAGCGGGAATCCGTTAGCCGCGGCTGCGGCACTTGCTAATCTAGACATTTTCGAGACCGAGCAAACGATGGTCAATGTCCGCGAACGCACCAAGCAACTCGCTGACCTTTTAAAACCTTTGACAGACCACCATCACGTCGGTGACGTTCGACAACGCGGACTGATCGTTGCCATTGAACTGGTGGCCGACAAGGACAATAAAACTTCTTTTGAAAACATTGGGGCTAGCGGATCCGCTGTGTGTAAGGCAGCACTGGAGCAGGGCGTGTGGTTACGGCCACTGCGAGACACGATCGTCATCATGCCACCGCTGAGCATATCGGAATCGGAGATCACTAAGATCGTAACAGTGGTCGAGCAAGCCATCTGCGGCGTCCTCGATGGATGAGATTACGTTGACTAACCTATTGACTGACGGATCGCGTACCTTTTGGTGAGGCGGAAATCGGCATGCCATCTGGTAGCGGTCGGCCGGCACAGGCATATCCCAAGGGCAACAGTTTATCTTTGATTTCTCGAAATTCAGTAAAGCTATCGGGATACACCCAAATAGTCACCGTTGCTGTATCCGGTACGAGTCGTTGAACATATTGCAAGAATCGTGAACCTGGTTTCAATGCCGCAGTCACCGTTTCTCCCCGCACGGAATCAACCGGTATTATCTCTAATTTGATTAATTCAATCCGCTCCTGCCTACGTGGCCCTGCATCGGTACGTATTATTTGGCTCACATAACCCAATTGATATCGCAACTCAAAGCCTTCCACGGGCCCTAGCATGTTGGTTACGGTCTTTTGAATCCGTACATTGCTAAGATGCTGAGCAGCGTGCGATTTCATGCGATCAATCAACTCGGTAAACGGCACATAGGAAATCCGACCATTTTCCAAGCGAAAATGGATCTCATCTCCAAAAACCGTTTCCGCCATCGGAGTTGGGATATGGTCAATAACATTGATTTGCTCTTTCATATTGTCGAGCACTTGTCGGCTACGTATTAAATCACCCAATTCTTTTTGTTTAGCTTCAAATTGAATCTCTTCGCCATTGGAAATCTGCTCAACATTAGACAACGCCTTGGAATCTTGAGTTAATCGACTTGTAACAGTGGAAACTAGTTGCTGCAATTTATCACGCTCGGTTCGTCGATACGTTATTTCAATTTGTTGCCGTGCACTCACTTCTTCAAGATCATGAATATCTTTTTCAATCGCCGTGGATTCACGTTGAGCGGCAGCAACAGCACCGTTGCTCGCTTGTGCATTCAATTTCACAACCTTCTCTTGGACCTGCTGTGTTTGCGCTGAAACTATTGCTTCTCGCGTCCGCACCATCACAATAATTACCAGGATGATCAAGACGCCGACTAAGTTGGCAACGATGTCTTGAAAGGAATCCAAGCCACCTATTTCACTACCTTGTTTTCGTTTTCGCTTCATGGTTTTGCTTCAATTCGCTGCGTCACGACAATACCACTACGTTTCAAATACTTCTGCAATAGATAAAAGTGCTGTTCGCCACCGGCATCCACTTCAATATGTAATTCGGGTTTCCAATAGCCACCGGCAAGAGCAAGCCCCCAGCGTTGAATGTACTGTTGCAGTGCAGCGACGAACGGATCAATCGACTGTTGCATCGTGCCTTCTATGTGAACGACGATGGGAGCGCCTCGTTCACCGAGTGAGGGGATCAAGACTAACTGGTCGGCCGTACACAACACTCGGACACCCCGCGTAATTGCCGGACCGAGTGTCTGGTTTTTTTTGAGTGCCCAACCTGGCTTTCTACCGGGCATCCCCATTCGCAAATCCGAGGCGCCTTGTCCCTGACCGCCCCGGTGACCGCTGGCAGATTCGGTTTCACTTTCAACTGTCCTCTGTGGCATTGGCGATGTCACGTTGGATTGTTGACCAGACCCTTCTCCAGATCCCAGAGGCGTCGGCTTGTCCGGCGCGGTCTGTTGGTTCCGCTGCGGCCCGCCATCAATCGGCTGATTGCCGAGGTCTGTCCCCGGGTTTAGACGATAACGGCTTGGCATCGTCGCGGCTAACGCTTGTTGTCGCGAACGCGCTGTTTTGATTGTCTGACGGAGCTGTTGGGCTAACGCAGGCTGTGGTCGTGGGTAAGCCAGTTTCAAGTCATCACTTATCAACTCGTATCCAAATTCGTGTTGCCAGTTCTGCATTGCCTGTCTCGCTACGCCATAACTGCGAACACCACTGGGTCGTACGATCAACAGCGGGTAGGGCGAAATGGATTCATCAACGGTGTGCTCAAAATAAAACTCTCGCACGGCGCGCAAGCAGGCGTCAAGTGGATTTCCGGGACCAGGTGGGCCCGCCATTTCAATTTCCGTAATTAAAATCCCTTCGGGCTGAATGACGATGCCTTGGGCAACACACTCGATATAAATGGGTCGGCGATTGCTTCCCTTGACGCCCGCATACGGGATAATCGCAAATGATTCTGACGCAGATTTTCGATCGAGCCGTGCCTGTGCGAGTTTAGTGCGAGCAGCGTTTATGTCTGCGTCGAGCTCTTTAAGTTCAGCGCGACGATTTGTTCGTTGAGCCGCAATCGCGCCGTCTTGTTGTAGTTGACGTTGCAGGGATTCATGCCGAGAAACAAGGCGTTCCAGTTCTGCCTCCAATTCGCGTGTGTGTTGCTCGAGGTGACTTAGCGATAGACGATTGCTTGAAATTTGCGTTTGCTGCTCTTCGCGTTGAGTCCGCAGCACTAAACTGCGCCATTGATAATTCTCTAACTCGTACTGATTCTGCTGAGCGTCTATTTGCCGCTCGGCATTGTCCACGTGAGTCGCCTCAATAATCTCATGCGCATGTACTTGCGCTTGGCGAACGCCCATGACGAGCAAAGAAATCAATGCCCCCATCGTACAAATCAAGACCGCCAAAAAAGGGAACATCGATGGCGCTGCACCTTGACGACGTTGCTTACGCTTACGTCTCATGCAGCTTTACCTTTTGTATTACCGTTCTGAGTTGACGAGTCTATGGCTCCTGGTTGTACCAACGGTGCGCCCAACCTAGTTGACAACAATTGAATTGCTGCTGAAAGACTAATAATTATATCTTCAAACTGTCGAGTGTCTGATAGATGTTGAAGATTATCATTAAGCGATGTTTCTAGACTCACTACATCACCTGTGGTCTCAACAACCTGTTGCATCATTTCCATCTGTAGACGCATTGAATCTTGGTTGCTGTTTAATAAATCGGCACCATTATTCAGGGCTTCCATCCAGCTTTCCCATTGTAGCTGACCAACTTTGCTATGCTCCGCCAGCGATCGCGACATGCTTAATTCTAAAGCTGCGCCCATCGTACTGCCTTGTTCGGCGGCCCAAGTTTGCCATTGTTGCTGCAATCCGCTGATTGCGTCACTCCAACATGCCTGCTGAAACTGCGTTAATTCCGTGATGACAGGCCTTAGTGATTCTGCCATATCTTTGGATGAACCTGCATTTTTCGACTCCATCGCCAATAATCCAGACAAAGCATCTTCTGCTTTAACGTCAACCGTACTCAGTAACTGAGTTTCGAATTGATCTGACATAAACTGAATAAACATCAACATGATCGACAACGTCAAAGCAAGTGCTGTTGTGTCAAAGGCTACGTAGAGCCCAGCGAATAATCCCTGCATGGCGGCGTTCAGGTCATTTCCTAGTTGCTGTGTAGCCAAGTCACCAAGGGCTTGAGTGATTCCCATAACCGTGCCGAGAAATCCCAGCATTGGAGTAGCCCAGATGATAATACGAACTAACGAATAACCTTCGTACTGTGCATCGGCGTCTTTTTCCGATTGGTATTTTAGCTCATCATTAAGATGACGCGTGCTCCGATTCGATACAATCGTCTCCAGCAATGTAGTTATCCGTTTACCCAGATAGCTACGTTGCAACCGCGGCGACCAGTGTGATGCGCTGCCGAGCATTTCAGTCGCGCAGCTCAAGGAATCTTCTGACATGGCAGTGGTTTCTTTGGCAGGTAAATCCGCACGGTCTAATAACGCGAATTGCCCTAAAAGATTGAGGCCCCGTAAAATGAGGGCTGCCATCGCAATAAAGAACATCACGGTTGTAGCAATCGCCACCGGGTGACCGAGAAAGTAGCGTTGCGCCAAGTCGTTTTTCAGCGGCCCTTGAAGAAGCTCGTAAAATGTAATGCTAGCAGCCGCGCCCCAGAGGATCGGCCAGCCTAGGTTACCAATTATATTGATCAACGATTTTGATTGTGCTCGTGCCACGGGGATCGAATTCCTTATTTATTACAACTGTTTTTCTGCTTTCGCAGTCAGAGTCATGAAACGTCACGATACTCCATGTATTTAAAATCGGCATAATCGACACAATCGCTACATCTTATTGGTACTTTTTCCTTAGCAAAACTCGTGTTTTAAATCGAAATCGCATCTCTTGAGCGGATTTTCCAATTAGTTTCAGACCTGCGCGGTAGCACAACTTAGGCCCTGGATAGATTCTGCCTTCAGATAGATCGCGGCAAGCGGTGAACGCCCTGCTGAGCAGTAACTCTCAAATCACTCGCTATAGGTAGCAAAGCAGTGTGGGGTTTCCCATAATTCCGTTTTAATAATCGGAAAACCGTGGCTCTTAGCGACTTCATAGATAATCCGAGCGATATTTTCAGCCGTGGGGTTTTCATCGACTAGAAAGAGAGGTTCCTGCATGCCTTGCAGCGTTTCCACAACCGGATCATCTTTATGAAGAATCATGCGATGGTCCAGGTTATCGTCAATCCACCCAGCGACTACCATCTTGACGTCCTTGAAATCAACGACCATTCCCCGCCCGTCAAGTGTCTCCGCGGCGATCGTAATCACAGCTCGCCCATTGTGTCCGTGTAAGTGCTTACATTTACCATCATAATTTAATAATCGATGGCCATAACAAAAATCGATTTCACGAGTCACACAAAACATAATTCACCACTATAAAAAAGGGTCTTGGATACTAGTATGTTCGTCCAAAAACCAAGCACTCTTTGAACGTTTGCCGTAAAATAGCTTGAACTATGTGATCAGAGTCTTAGAATGAGGGAAAGCAGCAAGGAAGCAATCAAATGTAAATGCCAAAAACTGAGACTAGCGGCTGTCAGCGGGTAATCAGATGACAAACAAGCATTGGCGGCAAATCGTACCAGTTAGTACACGGAGAAATTATGGAGAATAAAATAACATTGGATAGAAGATGGGTAATCTGTATCGGTTGTATCGTTTTGTTTTTAAGCGGTTATTTCGGATCTCAATTCACCACTACGCCGGCTCAAGCCAATGTGCTAGATGCCACAACTTCCAATACCAACAATAGCCAGTTACTGATGTCGTCCACCGATTTAGAGACTGGGAAACAAATAACAATTATTGACGTAAAGTCAAAAGCCATAAGTGTTTATCTCATCGAGCGGGGCACGGGTAAAATACAATTTCTTAGCTCACGAAACGCTCACTGGGATTTTCAACTCGACGAATACAATTCGGGGAACCCAACACCTCGAGAGATTCAACAGCTAATCAATCAATGAAAACAAGAGGATTTTGATTGTTTTTGCCTTAGTTTTGCAACAAACAAAGGTCAAGCAACGGGAGTTGGAATACCGAACAGGAGAACAGGTAACCTATGCGCACCACGGCGCGAAAAGTCCCTATTCAAGTTCGAAACAAAATTCAGTTTTCGATTTTGCTAGGGAAATGTCTTGTTTTCATAAAAAATGGTAACGACAAATGGCAGACAAAATCAACTTAAATGAAGCTGCAAAGATCCTCAACATTGATGTCGAGCGACTTCAGCACTTAGCCCGTACGGGTGAAATTCACGGAATCAAAGATGCTAACCAAACTGCATTTACATACCAAGAACTGCTGCGTTATGCCGATTCTAATGGAATTGACATACCAGATGTCCACGCGAGCGACTCAAGCAGCCTATTTGACGATGATTCCGTACTCGTCGCGGAAACTCCAATATCCCCAGCAGCCGGCGGCAGTGGCACAATTATAGGCGATGAAGCGAGCGTCAATCCGCATGACAGTGACCTAAATATTGGTGATTCACTCGAGTTGGAAATAGACGCTTCCGACGATCTCTCCTTGGATCTCGAAGAAGGTGACCTCGACCCCGAAGACAAAACAATGTTCGCAGGTGACGACAGCGCAGGTTTTTCGGCTGCGGAAATTGCAGCACTCTCTTTGGACTTAGACGACGAAGGAGCTATTGCATCTGACGATGATACTCAATTTGGTGCTGGCGAAGAATCAGACCTAATGGGTGATGAAATTTTGAATCTGGATCTCGGTGGATCGTC
>CAWVZW010000089.1:0-13916 GCA_963934735.1 uncultured Planctomycetaceae bacterium | reverse complement strand
GCGGAAGCCAAAAATTTTAAAGATAAAAGCAATGGCTGGGAACACCGCAGCCTCAAAAAAGAGGCGTCGTGTGGTAATGGAATCTACTTTGATAATACCAAACAGAAAACCGATGTCCAGTTTCAACATGGAAAAAAACTACGAATGTTATTGGCAGTCAATGCTAGCGACTTCTTCTACAACTTTTAGAATAGCCTTATATTACGGCAAAAATCTTGTTTTTGAACACTGTAAACCAAACGAACGGCGAACGATTATTTGTTAGGGGTATAGTGATTAATTGTGGCCAGTACTAGACATTTTGGCATTCCGGCTTGGACAAACCCATTGCTGTAGAATTCAATTGCTATTTGCAACCTATATTTCCCAGTTTATCGTTGAATTCTTAGGTAACCTCTATAACCTGAACGAATTAGTCTTCCAATGCTTGTATATACATAACTAGTCCTGAAAAACATTGAAAACAGCGTGCAGGGCGATAGAATGAAGAGAGCTTGTTCGAGCTGGAACCATTCTATTTATTCCCATGATTGTTTATCCATGTTGTCCCAATCGAGTTTATTACGATCGCTAATTGCGGCTGTGTTGCTCATATTATCTTGCGCCGCGTTTGACACGGTGCGTGGTCAGGATGAAGAACCCGCGGTCGTTGAGACGCCGACCCCAGGTGCGGTGCTTAAAGCGCCAACGGAAATTTTCTTACTGAAGGACAAAAACGGAAAATTTGTCAAGGTTGCGACAAACTTAATGCTCGAAGAGTATTTGCGGATGTACAACCAGCAGAATCAGATTGACACTCCCAACACGCCACCACCCTTTACGATTGAAGAAACCACATTCAGTGGCCGTGCCACACAAACGCACGCCTTATTAACGGTTGCCTATCGTATCCGAATTGTTCGAGACGTCAGTGGTCAATGGACCCGAGTGCCATTGCGTTTGAGTCAGAGCGTCATGCGGACCGCTCCTGACTACGCGGGTACCGGCTCCTTCTTTGTTACGTGGGACGAACAAGAGGGTCACGTGGGTTGGATTCGCGGGGCTGCTGACAGTGTTCACACGCTTACCCTAGATATCATTCGCCCGCTGCGTAAGGCTGGGCAAATCACTCAATTGCAGTTAGACACTCCACGCGCACGTGGTCGCTTTACTTCACTCGTGGTTCCATTGCCTAAGGCTCAGTTCTCGCCTCCAGAAATCGCAGTACAGACGAAGTCTGCACCAGGGAATGCCACCGAATTCGCCTTTGATTTTCAAGGCGGGGATTTGCAAATCAGTTGGAGTGCAAATGACCAAATCAACAGTCCAGTTACGACTCGGTATCAGGCAACCGTGGCCACTCGATATAATGTGCTAGGAAGAAAAAGCATGTCTGCCGAAGTGGACATTAGCATTGATGGATTGGGTGCGGATGTAACGAGCTTCGAAGTGTTGTTGCCGCCCTCGATGCAGTGGGTGAACACTCCAACTGGAGAATACCGCATTACTGTATCAGGAAGTCAGGTGTCGCCGACGGGCGACCCGTTGGGTGCACGCCAGCGACTGTTAGTTGTGATGAATAAGCCGGTTGCTCAAACAACCATTGAATTGCAAGCGATATATCAACCGACAGCCTCAGCAGTTAATTCAGATCCTGCGGTTGGGCCGGTTTTTGGAGATGCCAACGAAAGTATGGTAACGTTCACCGGTTTTGAGGTACTTGATACCGTCAAACAATCTGGGTCCGTGTTAATTTCAAGTGATGTTAATTGGGCTTTGTGGTGGCACATCAGCGGCGATGTGCGTCGCAAGAATCCGGCAGATCAGGAAACTCCGCTGGATACGGGCAGTCGCTCAAATGTTGCATTTTTTGAATACTACAATCTTTCATATACGGTCGTCGGCACAATTCGGCCTCAGGTCACACAATTGCAGATCTCGCCGCAATATTATTTCAAAGTAGCAACCACGGAAGTTCGTTTAGAAATTGAATTGCATTGCCAGTACGTTGGCAACGGCGAGTATGATTTGTCGATTGAACATCCCGATTGGGAGTTTGACCAAGTATTTCAGCGTCAAGGCGAGGCTTCCACGTTAGTCGATTTTCAAGCGACCGCTGGCAAAGTTGATTTTTCAGTGTCCACATTGGGGGATGATGCGGTTGGCGAATTGGTTGTTGTAATTCGGGCGCGGCGATTGACTGAGAGTGCAATCCAACAACAAGATATTCCTATTACGCTAATGACACCAAAGATTAAGGCGATGGGCGGTGCATCGGCGGCAGTTAAACGCTCCTTAGCAACAGTTACTGTGCAGGCAGCGGATAATGTCGAGATGACTCCACAACTTGCGAAAATGAAAGGATTGGTGATTGGAACACGTCAAGATTTAGACGCCTTTGAAAATATTGATAGTGGCCAAACCCCCTTGATATATCGGGCAACTCCGGAACATGAGGCACAAGATTCGCTGGAGTTTCGTGGATCTATGCGTATTCGACAGCGAAGTTTGCTGGTGTCCTCGCGTAGCGTCATAAGCTTGGACGAGCAATTCGCCAGTTTTCAACAGACGTTAGATTATCAAGTTGACTATGAAGGGCTTCGCCAGATTGTGCTGCAGGTTCCAGAGATTGTTCGCACAAACAAGACATTACGTGTTTTTACGGAAACAAGCGTAGTGAATTCTGAGGAGCAAATCATTGTAAGTCAAAAAGCTTTACCGTGGTCAGTCATTACGAATCCTGCAGGTTTTGGAGGTGACAACGGCGAACCGCAGGAACCGGTAGTTGCAGTCGATTTGCAATCCGACCTTCGCGGGCAGGTTCGAATTGTGTTGCATT
This sequence comes from uncultured Planctomycetaceae bacterium, assembly GCA_963934735.1. Classification (GTDB taxonomy): domain Bacteria; phylum Planctomycetota; class Planctomycetia; order Pirellulales; family Pirellulaceae; genus UBA721. The sequence continues at coordinate 11,098 of CAWVZW010000089.1, read as the reverse complement.
ATCAACAAGAGTTACCTCAATTGTTGAGTGATGAATCACAGACGGTCAATTTCCAATTAATTATGCCTGTGCAGCAAGCAACGACTCAAGTGGTTCGTAATTCTGTGACCGTTGAAACTCAAGATGTATTTCATTGCCAGCGTGTGGGTAGAGATTGGCAACTCGATCGGGAATCGCAATCGGGTAGCGCGGCCGACCTGCTAAATATTTTTTCGACGGTGGAAACAGCAAAAGTGCCAATTGCGATGCGGTTGAGACGTGATGCAACGCTTAACGCAACCGAATTACAACGATATTGGGCGCAGACTATTTTTACAGACAAAGGCAGTCGCGAGCGTATTGCGATGCTCATTCGCACGAATGATGTTTTTGTGCGTTTACAGCTGCCGGAGGATATTTCGTTTGATGACGATAGTTTAGTGGTGGCAATTAATGGTCAGCGGGTGCCCTTGGACCAAGTAGTGCCGAATCGTGACCGCCAGTTGATCGTACGACTATCATCTCAACGCGTCGAAGCCGAGTACCGAATTGAAGCTTGGTATACGCGGACTGCGGTTGATTCTCATCGCTTCCTAGTCACCTTGCCTGAGATCGTGGGAGTTCGCAATAGTGGTCGGGTATATTGGCAGGTTGTTATGCCTGGGGATCGACATTTATTTAAATCGCCAGCCGCAATGACAGCAGAATACGAATGGAAATGGACAGGGTTATGGTGGAGTCGATTTGCAGCACTGGATCAACAATCCCTAGAGCAATGGATCGGTGTTGAACAGCAGCGGATGACAACCGGTAGCGTTAATCAATACGTGTTTTCATCCGTTGGTGCCGTACCGTCCTTTGAGGTCACGAGTTTTCAACGGTGGACTTTATTGTTAATTGTTTCGGCGATTGTTTTGGTGGTTGGGATGGTTGTAATGTTCGTGGGTTGGTTGCATCACCCTGCAGCGTTAATGGTCCTCGGAGGTGTTCTGACAACAGCTGCGGTTTGGATTCCAGAACTGGTGTTACTGATTATTCAAGCATCTTTGGGAGGATTCGTCTTAATCGGATTAGCCAAATTATTGCATGTGTTGTTGCGGACCCCAAATTTATTGCCGCCGGTAAGGCATGCGGGAGCAATTCAGACTGTGGAAACACATTCGGCTGTACTCTCGCTGTTAGAAATACCGCAGTCAGCGATGGATCCCAGTAGTCAAGCATCGCACGGTCCAACAGAGTTGGATCAAGAGGCGAGTGATGCCATACCCGCGAGTCAGAGCCGTTCCTCAGAAAAGCAGGCGTGATGATGGATGCTCAAGCCCCCTCATTGTGTACTAGGAGACGTCGTGGTTGCAGTTACGCCATACGCAGGTTAGTCGTCAGCACCTTGATTATGGCGAGCCTGTTCCTTGTTGGTCAGCTATCAGCACAGCAAACGCCACCGGCAGCGAATGGTGCTAACGGAGCAGGTGAGAAATTTACGGCGAGTGATTTGTTTTATCGGGCAGTGCGAGTCAATCATGATGATTTAGACTCCGTTTTACAGGGGTATTTGCCCGTCAAGCGTCAGTCGTTCCAGGATATGATCGATGCCATTAACGCGGCCGACCTCGAGCAGCGCGCCGCACGCGACGGTGGATCTGGTGCGTTTATTGTTCGGCGATCGATATACTATGTGAAACAGCAGAGTGACCAATTGACCGCTGGTAAAGCTTGGTTGGCTATTGAGTCGATGTTATCTGGCTCAGGGCGAATGTCATTGGGTGAATCGTCACTGGCTATTAATTCACCACGCTGGTTGGCAACCAATACAGATTCCAATGGCGCTGAACCCGCCGTTGAAAACCTCCCAGCCACGACCGGAGTGACGTCTGTGGGTTTGCCAGTTTTGATCGTACCGCAATCCGGGACGTTACAGTTCGACTGGACGTTGCGAGGTCGTACTTTGTCCGGTGGCGTGCATCGCTTTGGTCTAGCGGTTCCCTCGGCAGGGTCTTCGATTTTCGTCATCGACGTTCCGGTTGGTATGATGCTCAAGTCTTCGGCCGGTCTGTTATGGACTAATTCAGCCGTAGAGCGTTCGGGATCCGATGCACAATCAAGGGCGGTGGAAACGTCTGAAATGTTGGACATGTTGGACATGCCCAGTTCTGTCACCTTGCCTCCCATAGCTGATGGGTTTCAACGTTGGCTAGTGCAAATGGGAAGTCGTACTAAGACAACATTGACGATCGATAAATCTCCTCTAACCGGCGCAACTCCGGCGACGAGGTTCTATACAAGCCAAGTTGATTATTCGATTGGCAAAGCGGGGATTGACGTTGTCTCGACGATCCAATTAGATGCACACCAGCAAGACGGTGGGAGTATTTCTGTGGAATTGGACCCTACTTTGCAATTGACCTCTGTTCGTAGTGGGAATCAGGAGCTAACGATTCAGCCTGACCCAAACAATGCGAATCGCTATGACATTGCGGTAGCCTCCGTAGCGGTTGATGCTGAATTGGAAATAAGAGCAGTAGCTTCATTTACACTCGGACAGTCAATTCGCCTACCGGTAATCCAGATTCGTAATGTGGTTTGGCGTCAGGGGCAGATGAGTATTGGTATGCGTGATGGACTACAGTTACAACAATTGGTGCCGCAGGGAGCGGTCGAGCGTGAATTGAACATGGAACAAGGGACTACCGTCCGAATCCTTGAGATGTTCGACCCGAACCCCGATATTTTGGTAACCGCTGATTTCGCTCCAATCGTTCTCCATGCTACTCAAGTATCGCGATATGAAGCGTCCACCAAACTGCTTAAGTTGGCCACAGAGATCCATATCACTTCAGGAGATTCAACGGTTCATGATTTGCGAATGTCATTGAAGTCGCCGTGGAATGTAATATCCGTAAACACTGAGCCAGAAGGCTTATTAGGTCAATTTCAGGTAACCACGGTGACGGAAGCTGGAGTTAAACAGCGAGTGTTGGAGTTAGTGTTTGATAATGCGATTGGGCGGAATCAGCCGGTGACTTTGAAATTGCAGTTGCAGCGTGCAATTGAGTCTGGAGAATTTTCCGGTAACCAATTATCTTGTCTCGGGTTTGAGCCATTATCACCGAGCAATCGGCGAATGTACCAAGTGGTCGAACAACAGCATTTCATTGGCGTCGTCGCTGAGCAACCTGCGGTACTACGCGTGTTAAATGCTGCCGCTTTACTGCCGTTTCGTCTGAATTCTCGATCACAAGAATTAGCGGAAATCGAGATGTTACAGGATGTGGGGTTCATTTACCGCCACGATCCGGCGGTTGCCCAAGCGTTGTTTGCAGTTTCTCGTCGCCAGCAGACGTTTGATGTAGCTCTATACAGTACCCTAGAAGTTCGCAGTGACGAGGTACATGAAATTGTGAAAGTGACCATTCGTCCGGATGCCACGCAGGTAAACCGTATGCAAGTTTCGTCCGCTGAGCGGCAAGATGGGCAAATGCAATGGAGTTGGTATCCCATAGGCGAGGAGGAAAGTCAAACGCCCTTTAACTTGGCTAGGAATACTCGGACCAACTTACAAGTTACAGAAAGCGTAGTCCAAGGAAAACACCAATGGGATTTTGTATTGCCGGACCCTCAGGGCACTCCGTTTGTTCTGATTGGTCAACGGATCTTAGATCTCAAGACTTTTTCAGATTTACCGCTGTATCAAATATCGTCAGCGAATGAATTTGTTGGTCGGGTGGATATGCGGTGGGGTACGGAATATCAAGTTGCATTTTTAGGGGGTACGATTAATCGTTCCCTGCCACAATTTACCGAGGGATCCGCAAGCTTTCGCCAGGGTTTTGTTTATTCGCAGCCTTTAGGTTCTTCGCCTCAGGTTAACCCAGTTCGTAAATCCGGAAAACAAAAACATTGGGTTTGGATGGCGCATGTTCAATCACGGCATTTGACACATGGACGTAGTTTGCATGAAGTACGTTATGTCGTTGAGAATCGCGGCGAACCTTTTCTATTAGTGCAATTACCTGCGGATGTTGAACTGCAAAGCATCACCGTTGACGATGAACGCGTCTATTTGGACTTAGAAGGGAAACAGACATCTAGGCGAAGATACCAGATTCCGTTAAATCAGCAGCAACAGTTGTCCTATGTCACAATTCGGTTCAACGCTCATCGCAGACCACTAGGATTTGTGCAACAACTTGAGGGGTTTCTTCCAAAGTTAGAGTGCCAAGTCTTAAACACCAATTGGTCAGTATCTATTCCACCTGGTTATGAATTGGTGCGTGAACGGGAGAACCCACCCACGATCATGCGGCGACTTTTCGGTCCTTGGTTAGGTACGTCGGAAAACTCCGATACAGATAATGTGCGGATTGACCAATCTAGCGGTTTACGATCTGCGGTATTAAACAGCAACTTGCAACAAACAGTTTCCAGTGCCTTGGTTCGGGCAGCTGGATTTGAGCAAGAGACCGCAGGGTTGAATTGGGCGATGTGGTTGCATAACTATCGTGAACTTAGACTTAATGACCCACGTTTGCCAGAAATTGTGGTAGACGTCCTGGCACTTCAATTTGCAGATGTGTTGCCGAGTTCGCTGTGCGAATCAGCAACGGTCTCTGCAGAATCCATTCCACTTCAATCGTCATTGTCGTGGCTGGAAAACAAACACTTGTTATTTTTACTGTTAGGTGATCGCTTGGTGCTCACGTCCGACCAATGGTTCAATGACGGACCCACAGTACCGGTGGTTAAGCCAACGTCGATCCACCAGCAACGGTTGGTAGCTATGTACGACATGGCGATAGGGAGTTTTGTACCGCTGGATGCTTGGATGGTGGGTAAGTACCAACAGCCTTCGAGTGATTTTCAAGCGGCGGCGTCGTATCGTGCGACCTTGCAGCAAGACCAATTGTGGGTCGTCGCCACTGGTACATTAGGGCAGGCCGAGGAAATGACTTTTAAAACGGTTCGTACGACTACGATGCGTGCCATGTCGTGGGCCAGCTTTATCGGCTGGTTGGGCTTGTTTTTTGTTCTAATTCGACATCGTTGGCGTCTCAGTTTTATCATTCCTCCAGTCGTGGGTTCGATTTGCTTGTTCCTACCGATCACTGTGCTTGAATTTGGCTCGCAAGCGTTTTTTGCATCATTGGTAACTTGGTTTGTCGTGTTTGTACTTCGTACGCGAAAACAGGAAGAAGGCTCTCATTTAGTTGAATCCGCGGATTTGCGATTTGACGTAAATTTAAAACCTCAAATCTTGTCCTGCGGTTTGCTGCTTGTTTTATGCTTGTTGGCAAGTGAGATGGCTCGAGCGTTCCAAGATCCGACTACGCCGCCTGTGACCGAGGCAGTAAGTGCCGACGAGGCAGAGACGCCTGTTGTATTTGATGTGTTTATGCCTGTGGATGATCAACGGGAACCTTACGGTGAATACGTCTATTTGCCCGAAGAGTTTTACCAGAGAATGCGAAACCGGTACTCACAGCTTCAAGCTGGTAGTCGTGACTGGCTAATGACGTCCGCAAACTATGAGTTGACTTGGAAAGAGGATGTAGCGGCGGAGACCGCGATCACTCCGCTGATTACAACGGTTATTGAAATCAGTACGACTGATGCCGTAGTTGATGTTGTGCTACCGTTTTGGCAGTCCGAATGTAAATCAGTACGCGCGTTGCTACAGGGACAGGAAATCCGTACGCAGTGGCATACAAGTCAACGAGGTTTGCAATTTCAGCTTGCCAATGCCGGTGCCCATAAGCTGACAATATTGATCGAACCATTATTGGCAAAAGAGGAATCGCAGCGGTTTTCATTGCATATTCCGAAGGTGGTTGACGCGAAACTAATCTCGCATCACATCGAAAGCGGGCAGCATGTGGTTGTGCGAGGGCAAGCTGGCGCAACGACAGTTGATTTAACGGCTCAGCAAACTTCCGTACAGCTTGGTCAGATTGGTTTGTTTGAAGTGCTGTGGTCCATCGACGAGGCGGAATTGTTGACATCGGCGATTTTGGAGGTGGATCAATATCAATGGTTACATCTGGCACCGCACTCCGTTACCGTCGATGTTCGGTTGCAATTTGACGTGCTCGCCGGCAATGCCCAACAATTTAGCTTACAGGTTGATCCGCGGTTAAAACTATTGCCGATTCAAGCAGGTCAGTTGATTTCAGAATCTCCTCTAATACAAGAAGGGGAGCAAACCATGATTCATTTTACGCTGGAGCAACCAACTTCAGAGGGTTTTGAGGTTTTGCTGCAGTTTTATATAGATGAAGCATCGGGTATTGGGAATATTGCAGTACCGCGTATACATACTATGGTGCAACGCCAAAACGAACATTGGATGGCATTTTCAGTCCACGACGAGTTGACCTGGCAAAGTGACGTTGGCGTGACAGCATCCCAAGCAAATTATGAAAAATTGAAACGGGTCTTTAATGCCACAGATACGTTTAGTGGCGTGTTTGATATTCAAGAGAACGAGTTTCCGACGATCACGACAACGCCTCGAGTCACGACAACGCTGGTCGGGCAACGGTGCGATGTTACGGTCGACGCAGAGAAAGTCGTCGTGCGGTATTTTGCCGACATTGAAGTCACCAATAGTTCTGTTATGCAGCATCGTTTTAAGATTCCCGAGCGTTTTCAGCTTGAGTCGGTGTCAATGTTTCAAAACGGCATCCCGTTAGAAGCACAAAGCCAAATTGCTCAAGATGGGTATTTATCAGTATTTTTTAATCAAGGACTAACTGGATCACACAGTTTTGAACTGCGAGGATTCGTGCAGTTAAATGAACAGGCAACGCAAGTCCCCGTCGTGTCGTTAGAGCAAGCATCTGTACGTAGTGAAACGGTGAATGTGTATACGACCGATAGTGTGCTGGCTCGAATTCTGGCTCCAAGCGACGTTATTTTCCCGACCACAGAGCGTCGATTTGATGCATCACATCGAGGGCGTCTATTGGCCATATTTCATTCCTCGACTGATGCACGTCGGTGTGAGGTTCGAGCGACACAGAACCCCACGAGTTTCAGTGGAACGATCGCGACGAGTATGCATGATATTGACGGTGACTGGATAGCGCGTATCCGTTCGCAAATACAATTAATCCAAGGCGAACTGTCCACTTTGAGGATTGCGGTGCGAAATGTTGATGTCGAAACAATTACCGTGTCGCCGAATTTTCAATACGAGTTGATTGATGGTGACCGTGGTGAACAGTGGATCGTGTTGCGTCCTGATGATCCCACTCAGACATCCTACGAATGGATGGTCGAGTTCAAGTTGGAACAAGATGGGGGCGTTGTCCAAGTCCCTAACGTTAGACTGGTTGACTTGGCTAATAACGAGATACAAAGTTATGCTTATGTACCTCAATTCGATCGGCTGAGAAAGAGAATTCACTGGGACTCCAATAATGCCAAGCCGCTGAGTCGCTGGTCCAATGCAATTATCCCGCCTGAAGTTACACCCGAAAGTCACTTTGTATTTCCCTTGTCGGTAAACTCAGATATTCATTTGCGCCCCAGTGTTGACGCTCAAAATCAAGGAGTGGTAACGCTGGCAGATTACGAACTGACGCTGACTTCCTCGCAGCAATTGTTTGCGATCGCCAAATACTACTTAGTTCCGATGACGGGTGATGAATTTGTTTTATCATGGCCGGAGTCGTTGGAATTGGTCGGTGTAAGTGTACATGGCGTTCCACTGCCGGTACGCCAAGGAGTTACCAAGTCATTGCATATTCCGATACAGTCTAATACAGATTTTCACGAAATCGAAGTCGTATTTACGAGCAAGCTTAAGAGCGCAGCGGGTAACGCCGCGGTACCGATCGTATTTCCTGTACCAGAGCACGTGGTTGTTCAAAAGAGCGTCTTGACTATGCATGCTGAGCAAAGCATTCTGCAGAGTTTGCAGTTGGATACGTTGGCCGACGCGCCAATTATTGCAATTGTTAATGAGCAATTACGAGCGAGAATTCGACTATGGGAGTCCGTTGGGAGAAATTCGGGAAGTCATAAGAATAGTTTTTGGCAAACACATTTCCGCGAACTCAACAGTCACTTCGCAGGATTACAAAGCATGACATCGATTGAATCGTTTCAAGGTCTCGTGGATGCTGACCTGCAACAAGACCTAGCTCGTATTCTTGCAGAATCCGAAAGTCTACCAGGGGAGCAACGCCAAAATATACTCGTTCCTCAGAAACAAAAAAATTCCTTTGTGACCGCGCACGGTGTTGTCGATGGCCAGTTACGGCAAGTCGTTTTTAGAGGAGTGTCTGCAACGGGTGGCGATAGTCCGTGGGTGAAGTTACTTGCAATCGGCCTGATATGTGTTGCTATGGTGATAGCATTTTGGGCGATGCAGCAAGAGTGGTTAACCCACTGGATCGCGTTAGTGCCGTTGGGTCCACCTGTTGTGCTGGGAATCGTCTGGTGGTTGTTCTTTGCGTCGAGCGTGCTTGGAGGGTTGCTAATTGCCCTTTGCCTGATCATGAACATGTGGCCGAATCAGCGATTTATAAAGATTCGGAAACGAAAAATAATCGCGCCCGACGTTGGAAACTAATCCACAAGCTCGTCTTGGCAAGAAAATCGTAATCTGCTATTTTCTACGTTCCTGATTGACGACATCAATGATGTTTTGGTAGTCGTATTTCAAGGGACTTATTTGCATCAGTTCAACGGATGAAAAATGTTGTTCAACTGTGTGGAAAGTAAAATAGTAACAGCGATCGCATTTTGAAAGGGACGGAACCTTTTCACCTAAATGCGATGATGGGTTAACGTAAGTTAGCACATGATTACGAAGGAGCGTGTGAATGCCGCCGGAAGTCACTGAGGAATCCGATTTACATATGCGATGGATGATTCGGCGGGATATGCCGGAAGTCCTTAAGATCGAAAATGCGAATTTTGAGTTCGCCTGGAGCGAAGATGATTTTATACGCTGCCTGCGACAGCGAAATTGTATTGGCATGGTTGCCGAGCGCAACGATGGGATCGTCGGATTTATGGTTTACGAGCTGCACAAAAATCGATTGCACGTCCTGAATTTCTCCGTCTGCCACGCACAAAAGCGATCGATGGTCGGTACGGCAATGGTTGAGAAACTCAAAAGTAAGTTGTCTAGGCAACGGCGTAACCGAGTCGTTTTGGAGGTACGGGAAACCAACCTCGACGCACAGTTGTTTTTCCGTAAGCAGGGGTTTCTAGCGCTTTCAGTGTTAAGAGATTTTTACGAAGACACGGTTGAAGATGCCTATCTAATGCAGTTCAGACACGTGGCCGAAGCTGTCGAAATGGCCCCCAACCGTATCTCCCGCCTAGCAGGCTGATTCGTCTTTTGTCGGAGTGGTTGACGATATGATTGCGACAATCGTACTTGTGCTAACATTCCTGTCACCATTGTTTATGGCCGCTGGCTATGCGCGGCGTTCTCACTTGAATTTCGCGCAAGTATTGCTGTGGATGCCCGCAGCAATGATCACTCTGTTTCAATGGAATACTCGCTTGCGCGGTCGATTAAACGGCCTGCCCACAGGTGCGATTCTAATATCTAACCATCGCAGCAGTGTTGACGGTTTTTTTATTCAAATGGCCTGTGACAAACCCGTCGGTTGTTTAGTAGCTCGAGAATATGTCGAGGTTCCCGTTCTACGCCACCTGTTTCGATTTTTGGGTATGATCCCTGTTGGTCGCCAAGGAGTCGATACACAAGCCACCAAGCGGGCAATTCGCGAGGCTGCCAGTGGTCGCTTCGTATTGATGTTTCCCGAGGGGCGATTGAATACCACAGCCGACCTGATGCAATCATGTCGACCCGGTGCCGTGATGGTTGCGATTCGGGCCGGAGTGCCCGTCGTACCGTTTTACGTCAAGGACATTACTTTCACAACTGCTCTCTTGAATCCGTTTGTTTCACGGGCCAGAGTGCAGTTGTACGTTGGTGACCCAATTGACGTCGTCAAGTTGTCACAAGGAAAGACCGACAAACAAACGCTCGGCAAAATTCTGCAGTTATGCCTGCTGGAGATTGCTAAGCTAGCGTGTGAAGTCGATTGGGAACCGCAGGTCGCAGGACGGAATTGGAACCGCTAGTGCGCTGGCGTTAGGTTATGCAGCATGTAGACGGTCGTAGAAAGTGGTGGCCTGCTGGTGTAGTTTCTCTCTAGTCTCCGCCGTTGATTTACTGTGAGCAAAAATTGTGAATAAGGGATGGCCGGCCTGGACGATCGCTCCGATCGGCGGTAGATCCGCTACGGTGGGCTGATGACATTTCAGTGCTGCTTGCCAAATGGGTTGAAATTCGTTTGGGATCTGTGTCGTTTCTCGAGCGAATAACACAGCTTTCCCGTAGCGTCTGCCGGCGTGGTCAATACGGGTGAAGGTGGCCGGATTCTTTGAAAAAGAATCGAGGTGTAATTGAATCATAGATCGATTGAATTGCGATTCAAAAAGTTCCATTGAGGCAGTGTAGCGTGGATTGATTTCGATTAGCCACAGTTGGTCATCATCCAATATCAGATCAACGCCAATGAGTCCTCGCAATGAATATTCGTGCTGCAGGAATTCACCTAATTTTTGTAGCTTTTTGTTGATCGAGGGAGGAATATGCAGGGGACCAATCGATCCACAGTATTGAAATTCGCTTGCTTGGAGTTCGTGGTGACCGAGTAGTTGTTCTGTGCACCCTAATAAATCCGTGCGGGCTGGATGCATCAGAAAACTAACACTGATACTACGCCCTGAAATTTGTTCTTGGATAATCATGGTAGGATCCGGAGAACTAGTGTGGGTGTCGTTCAACGCGTGAATTCCTTGTCCGGCGGCAGAGGCGATTGGTTTTTTTAGCCACCGCGTTTTATCTTGGGGGAGACGTTGATTTGATGCGAATGTTCGCGGATATTGACAGCTGCTGCTGGCCAGGACTGCTTGTAAATCCAATGGATCACGCATGCGGGCGATCTGGTCGACCGTAGGAGCTAGCAAGGTTGACCTTGTTGACAGTTCTTGTAGGACGCGGGGGTGATTTTCCATCGCGCCGGTGATACAAATAGCGTCGGGTTGTACGTCAGGCAGCAAGGAGATGCAGGCGGTGGGATAGTTGTTGAGA
>CAWVZW010000088.1:0-14148 GCA_963934735.1 uncultured Planctomycetaceae bacterium | reverse complement strand
ATATGCGGCGCCCCATAAGTTTCTTGTTTGAAAATTCTCTTTTTCTCATTTTCGGCACTGTCGCAGCGCTAGTTTGGGCAAACTCGGGCGCGATTGAATCCTATAAACATTTTGTGCACTTTCCGATTGTCGGAGCGAATACTAGTGGCGATCATGATTCCAATGATCCGACGCACGACGAGCAACATGCAACCACACCCGACGACAACGATTCCGTTACCGATGAATCCGAAACAAGCCTAATCTCTCAAATATTCACGCGTGTCGTGTTACGGTCCGACGGCAATCACCAGCACGGCATTACCGTGCACTTCCTGATTAATGACATCCTAATGGCAATGTTTTTTGCAATCGCCGCAGGAGAAGTGTGGGAAGCTTTATTGCCTGGTGGGTCCTTATCAAACCCTCGCAAAGCAGCAACACCTCTGATAGCTACGCTAGGGGGAATTCTTGGGCCTGCCAGTCTATACATGTTGGCCACAATGTACATGGGAACGACTGAGTTATACGGCGATGGCTGGGCGATACCCTGCGCCACGGATATCGCCTTTTCCTACCTTGTTGCGCGGATGATATTTGGTGGCTCCCACCCGGCAATCGCATTTTTATTGCTACTGGCGATCGCCGACGACGCGATCGGCCTGCTAATCCTCGCCGTTTTCTATCCTAGCAAACCGCTCGAGCCAGGCTGGTTTTTATTGACATTAATCGCCATGTTGATTTGTTATTTATTACGTAAAAATAAAGTGCACACCTTCTGGGCATATTTGTTAATACCCGGTGTACTCTCTTGGCTTTCATTCGACCTTGCGGGAATCCACCCAGCTTTGGGTCTAGTACCGATTATTCCTTGTTTACCGCATGCCCATACCGACCTCGGAATTTTTGCGCGGGAAGAGCTTAATCGCAAAGACACGCTCAACGAAATGATGAGGTGGTGGAAAAATCCGGTTGAACTTGTTCTCGGATTGTTTGGCCTAGTGAATGCTGGCGTGCTGTTTGATAAGATCGGTCAGGGCACGTACCTAGTCCTACTCGGATTGATTGTTGGTAAACCGCTCGGTATCTGCCTCTTCACCTGGATTGCCAAGGCGCTATTTCGTCTTGAAATGCCAGCGGGCATGACGGCGCGACATGTGCTCCTGGTCGGCGTAATCTCCTCAATCGGTTTCACCGTGGCATTATTTGTTTCCACAGCGGCCTTTAAGGATCCGGACTCTGGGATTCTAGCTGAAGTGAAAATGGGCGCGTTGTTTAGTTTTTTCGGAGCGGCCGTAGCATTCATGGTTGCCCGAGTATTACGAATTCGTCCGCTGATTGAGGGCGGGTTACCCGAAACTAACAGCGAAACAACGACTTGATCATCAACAGCGGACGGCGAAACATGAAAGCACACAGACTTATCAAATATATAACTGTACTACTAGCTCTAATGCTAGCTCCTGCGACAACCCTCTTTTCCCAAGATGTGCAATTCGACGCGACCTCTAGCTATCGCGCGCGGAACGTGAATGGTTGGACCGTCTATATACAGAAACGACTTTTGCGGGAAAAACGTGCTGCCGGCACGCGTGCCTACGCGATCGTTCGTGATCAGTTGTCACAGCTTACTCGTACGATTCCTGAGCAAGCACTTAAATATCTACAGCGAGTCCCTATTTGGATTTGCGACCGATCTGATGGCCCTATTCATTACCATCCCGAACGAGAATGGTTGATAAAAAACGGCTATAACCCAGCGAAGGCTAAAGCCGTTGACATTAGCCAAGTGAATAACATCATCCGCAGCGAAACTACACAACCTTCGGTGATGCTGCATGAACTCGCTCACGCATATCACGACCAAGTGCTCGGGTTTGACAATCCCGAAATTATCGCAGCATATAAACAGGCTGTGAAATCTGGGACCTACGAGTCCGTACTTGGTATTCGCGGCACACAGGTGCGGCATTACGCGCTTACCAATGAAAAGGAATACTTCGCCGAATGCACCGAAGCGTTTTTCGCCACCAATGATTTCTACCCCTTCGTACGCGCAGAACTTCAACAATTCGACCCTATGATATATCAGACGTTAGTGAAAGTTTGGGGTATTGATCCCAATAAGCGCTAACCCTTTTGGACAACACCAATTGACCCAACGAAATACAATTGTCGGTATCGGCGAAACACTGTTTGATGTCGTAGGCAATCAAAGCTCCCTTGGCGGTGCGCCATTGAATTTCTGTGTTATGGTAAATCAACTGTTGCAACCCCTGGGCTTTACAACAGCGGTTGTGTCGGCCATAGGCAATGACGCGCGTGGAACGACTGCTCGTCGCCACTTGGACAATGCGGCAATAGATACTACACACCTGCAAACACATCCAACCTTAGCAACAGGCGTGGCTCGTATCCAGGAAAATGTTGACCCGGCGGATGATTGCAGTTTCGAAATCTTACCAGACGTTGCTTGGGATGATCTCCGTTGGACTGCGATGCTAGAGGAATTCACTCAGCAAGTTTGCTGTGTTGTCTATGGAACACTCGCGCAACGTTCCGCACAAAGCCGTCAAACGATACATAAGTTCCTCGCCGCCTGCACCGAGGCCATCCGCCTTTTTGACGTCAACCTGCGTCTGCCTAACTATGATGCGGAATCAATCCGGACCGGATGCGCTACCGCAACAGTCCTTAAACTTAATTCGCATGAACTCTATATAGTAGCGGACGCAGCGAATATTCAGCACGACGAGGACCCCGTAGATACAGGTCGCCGACTGCTCGAACACTTTTCACTAAACGCTGTCGTATTAACGGCGAGTGACAAAGGTACAACGATCATAACCGCCGACCAAACGTACGTTGGTAACGTACCGCAAGTCGTCGTGCAAAGCAGTGTCGGGGCGGGCGATGCCTGTACGGCAGGAATTGTTGCGGGCCTGACGCTGAATCTCGACTTCGCGAGTATAGTCGGACTGGCAAATCAAATGGGGGCCTTGGTCGCGGCCAATGACGCACCCAATGTCGACATCCCCCGCGAACTTATCGGGCCCTACATTTCAAATGTTTAACCGGCAGTAATTATTATCATTCGACTTAGCAAACCAGCGCTCGTTCTTCAATTTTTTTGTGTATCATATACGGCAACGAAGAATATTTACCTTTTTCAGATCAACTCTAGCGGATATATTTTACATGGCTGAAGTAGCAGTTCTTGGTGCAGGTTGTTTTTGGTGCGTGGAAGCTGTGTTTACTCAGCTTAAGGGAGTTCTCGCAATTCGACCCGGCTTCTGTAATGGTATTGGCGAAGACCCTACCTACGAACAGGTATGCACGGGGAAATCCGGACACGCCGAAGTAATTGAAATTGAATTCGAACCGTTCACGTTGGCATATAGCCAATTACTTGAAGTCTTTTTCCACAGTCACGACCCCACCACCTTAAACCAACAAGGTAATGACCAGGGAACCCAATATCGAAGTGGAATCTATTTCCGTGATGCTCAACAGGAAGCCGTTGCGATTCAAGTCCGTAACTCAACGTCACAAGCTAAACTCTGGCCCGACCCAATTGTCACAGAGATTGCCTCTCTTGCTACGTTCTATCCCGCTGAACAATATCACCACAATTACTACGCTCAAAATCCGGTGCAACCTTATTGCTCGACCGTGATTGGGCCTAAGCTCGCTAAATTACGCAAAACACATTCTCACTTATTGAAGGTTTAATTCGTTTGAAACGCGTACTTTTAAGTCTTTTACTCCTGTGCGTCAGTCATTGCACCGGATGCGTGATTCCACAATTTACTAATCCACTTTCAACCTCTAACGATACTGCGATCGACGAGCGACTCGTTGGACACTGGGAACCAGTCGACATAAACAAAAGGGGTGTCCAGACCCCGGTCGAGTCTAACACCGTATTCGGACAATATATTGTGATGGGAAGACATTCCGAAAAAGAGAATGCAATAATTGCCGCACAAACTAAGCTTGCAGCAGACGGAACAGTAGCCCATGAATCGCGAGTTGGAAAGGCTACCATCCTCGATAACGAATCCTACATCTCCTGGGAACTACAACCCGAGGAACGTGGGTCGCCTGAACGACCGACACCGACCAACACCGCATACACCATTACGACATACACTCTGCAGAACAAAGACAAACTTTTGACAATATTCATGCTCGACCACGAACATATTATTGAAGCCGTGAAAGAGGGACGTTTAGCCGGCGTAATTGAAGAAGAAGTGAAAACCCAAAAGGGTAAAGAAAAAACCGAGATCAAGAGCGTAGTCATCGAATCGACTACTGCGGAGCTACGAGAATATTTCACCAAATTCGGATCGGTGGCATTCAATCGCAGCGAACCATCGTACTATCGCAAAGTTGTCAAATAACTCCGAGGGCTCTATTGCCTTCGTCTGAATTGACGAACAAAATCACCCGCCGAAGAAGTTTGACTTGAGGTCTAACTTATCACCGACATCTTGTTGTAACTCTAAGAGCCTAACGAACAGTTTCTTTTGGATCGCCAGCGTCCGCTCATCTCCGGCTAAGTCGTGTTGCTCTAGCGGATCAGTTTTCAAATTATAGAGCCGTACTTTCTTGATCGTTGGATACAAAATCATCTTGTAACCATTCCAACGTACACTTCGTTGGTTTTCCAAATAGGCACCATAAATACCGTCATAACATGAAACCGTCTGGTCGCCCTTGAGGATCGGCAGGATGCTATTAAAGTCAACGTGATCGGGCTTTTCAATTTTTGCTAACTCTAGCGTCGTCGGCATAATGTCTTGTAAATAGACCTCCGCATCGACACTGACTCCCTTTTCGACCTTAGGACCAACCACCATAAATGGAACTCGCACACTGTGATCATACATATTCTGTTTGCCCATCAAGCCGTGGTGCCCGACAGCAAGTCCATGATCGGCCGTGAAAAATATGTAAGTGTTACGGTGCTGTTTGGTCGCCTGCAGATGGTCTAGGATACGCCCGATCTGGTGGTCCATGTGCGTAATGATCGCATAATATTCCTGACGATTTACCTTGACCGAGTGTTCCGTACGAGGAAACGGTGCCAGTTTCTCATCTCGCAAACCTCGGCCAGTCGCGGCGGCAGCGTTATACGGATACTCCGCAAGAAAATTCTCGGGAACTTCAATATCATCCAATGGATAACGATCGACGTATTCCTTGGGGGACTGACGCGGATCGTGTGGCGCGTTGAAGGCAACATACATGAAAAACGGGTTGTCATCCTGCTTCGCCTGATCTAAAAAACCGATCGCATCATTGGCAACCACTTCACTCCAATGTTGACCGCCGGCCCAATAACCACCCCATTTGGGATCGTCTGGCAACCAACTTTTGTCGCTTGTACTGAGCGGGCGATTATATCCTTCGGGAACCTGCTGGGGCATTCCGCCTCGTACAAATCCGGTGGTGTCAAACGCTTTAGTTGCGTCTGCACGCACGTGCCATTTTCCCGTCATGTAAGTATGATAGCCGGCCTTCTTCATATATTCAGACCAGAACCGCCCCTCTTGGCGTTCCTTTTCAGTTTCCCTATAGACGGAATTAGCGTGCCAAATAAATCGCCCCGTATTGAGCATACAGCGACTCGCCACGCAAACAGCGCCGCTCCAACTTCCCATGTTATAGGCGTGCGTAAACGTGGTGCCTTGGGCAACTAATTTATCGAGATTTGGAGTCTCTATTTCAGTATGACCAAATGCTCCGATCGTTTCAAAACATTGGTCGTCTGCAAAAACAAATAGAATATTAGGTCGCTCAGCGCCCCAACTGACACCCACACAGCACAGCCACAGGCCAAATACACTCGCCAATTTTATGATAGTCTTCAACACACGACCCCTTTGAAAAACAATGAACATTGCGGTCCGTGGAAGACTCGCGATACACGACAATGCAATTACGCTAGCAAATCAGCGATCGGTGAACCACCATTTGAGATTGTGAATGGGCGACCAGTTGGTGAGAATATTTCCTCATCGTGTTGCAATCCCATTGCCGCTGCAATCGTAGCGTTGAAGTCCTGGACACTTACGTTTTGGTCTTCAACATAAAAACCCTCGTCGTCGCTCATACCATAAACTTGACCGGTCTTAATTCCACCGCCAATGAGTAATGTCGAGAATGCAGCTGGATGATGATCGCGCCCTGCGTTCACATTGATTTTTGGAGTTCGACCAAATTCTGTTGCCAGAACGATTAAAGTCGATTCAAGGCGACCACGTTGCTTAAGATCTGAGATCAACGCACTTAGAGCGTTATCTAGTTCTGCGCCTTTATTAGTAATCGCATCATTTAAACCGCGATGCATGTCCCAACCGCCTGTGGTAACCTCCACAAACCGAACGCCGTTCTCGATCAATCGACGAGCAAGTAGACAGCCTTGACCGAAACGACTTTTACCGTACTTCTCTTTTACGGAATCTTCCTCAACTGTAATGTCGAACGCCTTGATAGCATCACTACGCAATAATCCAACCGCCTCACGATACAAATCGTCATAACCATTAACGTGTGAGTTGTCCTGTGCGCGAGTACGGAAACTCTTGTCAAATGTTTGCGACAGGCCGAGACGACGACTGAAATGAAAGTCCTTTAAATACTTCGGCATCTGAGTATTTTCGAGGCCCTTGTTAGGATCACCGATGGGTACGGGGGCAAACTTCGCGCCCAAATAGCCGGGACCGCCGCCTTTACCACCGATATTTACACTAGCTGGTAACGCTTGGCTTATTCTTCCGTCAAGTCGCTGAATCCATGGACCCAATCCAGGATGGTTAGTTGTAGCTATTTCATCATAACTGGTTCGAATTAGATATTGGGCTGGTCCGTGTGCGCCAGTTTCTTGATACATTCCCCGAACCACAGCCATTTCATTGGCTAAATTTGCTAGCTTAGGTAAGTGTTGTCCAAATTGCACCCCGCTGATACTTGTACTGATAGCCTGTGTATCTCCCTGCACACTACTGCCAGGTTTGGGGTCGAAGGTATCAAGATGACTCATCGCGCCTGTCATAAACAGATAAATAATCTGCTTAGCGGGTGCGGCTGTCTTGGATTTATCGTCATCGAAACCCAGCGTTGCATCCGTGAGGGCAGTCACGCCTAGCAGCGAACTTGCCATTTGAGCCATAAATCGCCGGCGAGCACGACCATCTAATGTTTTTACATCTGCCATTTGAAACTTTTCCTTACGTTTAATTGTTAGCACATTAAGCGCACCTAACACCAACTCTTATTGTACGTATATAAATTCACGGGTATTCAATAGCGCCCAGATCACGTTGCCTAATCCCGCAGGGCCATAGTCTTTAACTTCTTTATAACTGGCAGCGCGTTCGTCTTCGGTTGGCATTCGCCCCAAGATACTCAAGAACACCACCGTCAGACGATTAGCTTCATTGGTACCCATAACTTCACGATGGACGACGGATCCCGATTCCAACATCATGTGTGTAATAGGCCCATTGAACAGCGCTAACAGTTGTGGAACGGTACCTTCGACAGTGCCGTCACCAATAATTTCGCGGTCACTTTGACCAAATTGACGTAAGAAATGAGCGGCAGGCAGAGGCTGCGGTAACTCCGAAGCCCGACGCAACACTACCCCCTGATAACTATGCTTCCGGTTATACGCGTTTTTATTGGATTCCGCTTTACTAATGTCATCAATTTTCAAATTGATTTCGAAGATGCTCAAACCTGGATCCGCATCGATTGCCTTGAGATACTCTTTATCGTCGGGACGCAAATAGTGATCAATATTGCTAAAGGTAAGCGTCAAAACACTATCCCAGATCTGCTCGGCAGTCATCCGCCGCAGTACTGGACCTTCAAAGAAGTAATCGTCGATCGCGTTAACATCATCATAGGTCACTTGCCGCTGATAAGCTTGCGTGTTGTAGATGATGCGCATGAATTCCTTAATATCGAATTTCACGCGTCGCATTTCCTGTACCAATACTCCCAATAATTCGGGATTGGAGATATGAGTGTCGTCCATAATGTCGTCTACGGGTTCAAATACGCCTCGGCCGAACGCACGCTTCCACATCCGATTTGCGATCGTCATGGCAAAACGCGGGTTGTCATGGGACGTCATCCAATGAGCAAACAAGTCTCGGCGGTCAGATTCTGGGGCCATCGTTGGTATCGAACCAAAGAGGACCTTAGCCGTTACCAACTCACCGGGTTTCGCATCGTCATAAGCGTAGTCGTGCGGGAATTTAAGTCTGGCAGCGGTGTTGTTTACGGTATATCGGTTGAAACGCTCTATCCGCCGCATCAGATTCGCTTCACGTGAGCGGTCACCAACCTCAGTGATAGCCGCTTTCATATTCTTTTGAGCATACGTCGCTCGCGCACCCGATGTACGCAACCCCGATTCAAATGCAGCCAATTGATAGAATTCCTTCTGTGTCCATTTGTCAAATGGATGATCATGGCATTGCGCGCAACCAATTCGAGTACCTAAGAAAATGCGGGTTGTGTTATTCAAATTGTCCAATGGCATGCCGATGTCGCGCAATTTATAGCCGGTGGCTGGGCTGTGCCATACTTTCCCCTGGGCGGACAACATTTCGCGAACAAATTTATCATAGGGAATATTGTCGCGCAGCGATTCTTTAATCCAATCCGCCCACGGTCGAATGTAGGTATTTCCAGTCGAGCGATCAACGATTCGTAGCGTGTCTGCCCAATAGTTATACATGTGACTTGCGTACCCGGGTTGTCCAAGCAAATAGTCAATCAGGACCGCTCGTTTATTAGATTGTTTAGATGTAATAAACAGATACGCTTCACGACCCGTCGGAATCGTACCCGTTATATCTAAATACGCCCTTCGCACGAATTGTCCGTCACTAGCTGGACTGTTTGGCTTGACGCCTTCCGCCGCTAACTTTTTATCAATGGTTTTGTCGATCCGAATTGATGCCAATTGCATTTTTCCGAGTTGATTCTCATCCACCTTGTCCATCACGAATGGCAGCGCCGACGGCGTTTCCTGATGTGGAAGTTTCGTCTTAATTTCGTTTGCGCGGGGCTTGGCGGGTGCCTTTTTTCTCACTGCCCCCTTATTAGGCTGAGCAAACGATATCTGACAGGACAAAACGAAAATTCCTATTAACGCCAACGCCGATACTGATTGTCTTTTAAGCATGAATACTCTCGCAAACCGTTTAGAATTTAATATCCGAACATCCTCGACTAATTATTGCACTATGCGCCTAATGTTGCAATCTATATATCAAACCACCAAGTCAGATTTATAACAAAATCGATGTACGGTACGCACAATAATTAGGGAAACGTTGATGAACCTACAACGCGCCCTTGAGAAACGCTTCGACGTTCTCAAGGGTTAAGGGTCGTGGATTGGTAAAACCACAATGGTCCAATATCGCATCTTCAGCAATACCGGCAAGATTGTCCGCAACAACTCCCATTTCGGTAAGATTCTGGGGTAATCCAATCTCGTTCGTCAAATCGCTAAACGCATCAGCTAATGCGCCCGCACCCGCGGAGATGTCTAGCGCCGAAGAAATCGTTTCTAATTCTTCTCGGGCGTGGTCTAGGTTAAATCGAATTGCGTGGGACATAAACACCGCGTTTAGAGTGCCGTGATGAAGTGCTTTCTGACGCAGTGCCCCCAGCGGATGACTGACCGCGTGGACAATACCTAAGCCTTTCTGAAACGACAATGCCCCTTGCATAGCGCACATCATCATCTCTGACCTCGCTTCTATGTTTTGACCATCCTCGACGACGGCCTTGATATTCGCCCAACCTCGACGCAGACCATCAATTGCGATCGCACCGGCAACGGGATTGTAGACATTACTACAGTATGTTTCCAGACAATGCGAGAGTGCGTCCATGCCCGTCGCCGCTGTAAGCATCGGCGGCAGTCCTAGAGTTAGTTCTGGATCAACGATCGACCATTTGGGAATTATGTGCGGGCTAATAATTGCCAATTTGCGACCACTTGTCATACTGATTAGAGAACCACGACCAACCTCCGAACCGGTACCCGCGGTCGTGGGTATAGCGATAACCGGCGCAACCGCCGAGGTCACCCTCTCCAAGCCGCCACTGATAAATGCCGTGTCTTCGAGGGCGAGATTGTGCGTCGCCATGATTCCGATCGCTTTCGCCACGTCCATCGGGGATCCTCCACCTAGTGCGATGATCCCGTCGCAGGCCTCAGTTCGGTATGTTTCAAGCCCTCTCAATACCGAGGCTTCCGTGGGGTTTGTTTCGATATCAGAAAACACCGCAGGTTCATTCAAACACAACCGATCGACGAACCCTCGTTCTAACAATCCTCCATCCGTCACGACTAAAGGTCGTTTCAATCCAACACGCTCAATTACTTCAGGTAAGTCCGCTAATGATCCCGCGCCGAACTGAACTTTCGTGAGATAACTAATTGTGGGGTATTGCATAACGTGCTCCAAACATGGTACTAATCCAAACAATCATTTTCAAATATCATCCCACAAATTGGCATTAGTTAAAGGGCTTCGTGGCAATCTATGAATTCAGAATCAATTCGCGAACAGCAAAGTAAACTCAAAGATCAATATCGAGACGAGCCAGAATCAGCACTTCACACAATGACGGTAACCGGGGAGGTAACACAGCCTTCCTACACGATAAAACTGCCGACTCATATTGGCGACGTCGTGGCCGGACTACATACCGCAGCGGGAGGTGATGGTTCACATGCATGCAGCGGAGACATGTTGCTCGAGGCGCTAATTGGATGCGCCGGAGTAACCTTGGCGGCAGTCGCGACAGCGATGCGAATCACCCTCAACAAAGCCGAAATTACGGCGTCCGGCGATTTAGATTTTCGCGGCACGATGGGTGTTGATCCTGTGGCGTCCGTAGGTTTTGAAAATCTACGATTGCATTTCGACTTAAACACCGATGCCCCGCCGGAATCCGTGGAAAAGCTTATTTCTCTCACAGAGAAATATTGTGTAATCTATCAAACATTATCCGAACAAAACTCTATTACAACTTCAACGGGGCCTCGATAATTGGAATCTAATCTGAAACTAGTACACCCCGCTGCCGACCTTTGCATTGTATGTAGTGATTTCCCTGCATCTTTGGCGTTTTATAAAAATATACTCGGGTTCGAGGAAATTCTTGATATCCAAATTCCCGCGGACGTAGCCCGCGGCGCGCATTTAGCGCCATCGGCTTTCCGTCAAATTCGTCTTGCTGCTGGGCTCACGCGGATCAAACTGATGGAAATTGTCGACCCTCCCTATCCCGGAAACAGCGATTTTAAAGCGGGCGTGCGTTGGCTAACATTTATCATAGAAGATTTACCAAACACAGTTGAGCGTCTGAAGGCTCAAGGCGTTAAGTTTATGGCGGACGCCGTTAGTGCACCTGATGCTGCCCACGTGATTTGTGCCGTAGACCCCGATGGCTTATTAATCGAGCTAGTACAAGTGGACCCGTAAGGACGTTGCAATTGCTAACGCCGAGCAATACACCGCATTATCCAATTAACAATTCACCGATACCTAAACCCGGTTTATCGCTAATGGTCGTGTAGGGTCCGGAAATATCAATCGGTTCAGAGACAGTTCGCGCAACGTAATAATCCGGACCAAGTACGTCTCCTGGGTATTGTTCGATCTGCATATTTTCATGCGAGACGACTAGATGTGCCATCGTCGCGATCCCGATATCCCATTCCAAATTCGAGCCGATAGAACACGCGACGCCATGTGTTTGGGCATAATCCAATATCTCGATACTGCGGCTAATTCCACCATTCTTCCCTGGATACACGCTTATCGCATCGCAACATTCATTTCTGATAAGTTCCTTAGCATGAATCAAATCAAAACAGATATCGTCTGCCAGAATTTTAACTCCCGTCTCTCGCCGCAACCGAGCCAAACCCAAATAGTCCCCGTCTGGGGTTGGTTGCTCGACCAAATCAAGTCGGCAATCAGATAATTGTGTAATGCAATTGATTGCGGTATCTACGTCCCACCCACAATTCGCGTCAATCACCAAATCTTTTTCAAAACCGATGGCTTCCCGTACGGCCTTGACGCGGGCCACATCCGCCACGGGATCGGTACCCACTTTTACCTTGATAGTGTCAAATCCTGCCGCCACCAATTCTATAGCCCGGCCCACAGCACGCTCAACATCGTAAGCACCCATTGAAAACCGACTTTTTATTTTCAAGGGGCGGCAAGCGCCGCCTAACAACTCGTAAACTGGCTTACCTTGTTCTTTACCTAAGGCGTCCCAGCATGCCATTTCGATCGCGCTTTTCGCGAACCAATTACGACTGCAACACGCATCCATCCTGCGATTAAGCTCTGCGAAATCTCCAATTTCCAACCCCATCACAGCGGGCGCCAATACCTCGTTAATAACTTGTTCACATCCCGCCGGAACCTCTCCGCTCCACCGTACTGTAATTGTCGCTTCGCCTAAACCGTCTATGCCGACATCGGTGTGCAACCGCAAAACGACAAATTCATTTCCTGTATTTATCCCGAGCGCCGTGATCATTGTGTATTCAGGTTTGATATCAAGCCGATGCCGATACGTGGTTATGCCGGTAATTTTCATGAGAATATCATCGCAATCGGATATCAAATAGGTAAAGCTAGCGATCCTAGAGAATGCGCGCAACCATCGAGTCTATCAGGATCTCGAAGCACCGCACTATAGCAGTAAAACCACCGTAGAAATACTGCGAATTTCGGCTCAGTCCGTTGCGAGAGAATGTATGTTACGTCCTCAAGCATCGATAAAAACAAAGACACTCGGTTTAGTTGTTCTTCCACTCCTCACCAAGTGGTCCCCCATCCCGACGACAACCGAGTCGATTGTAGGTGACGTAGTCAATGCTTTCACTCAGAAACTGCACGCTGCCGTCGACCAACACAAATTGCGCACCACCCTTATGGTGCGATCGGAAACCGCAATCGGTGTTCCAGTTGTTCCAGAAGCTACATCCATGGGGCCCCGGAAAGCCCGGTTCCCCCATGCCAATAACGGGAAAATTAATAGGGGATGTCGTCGCTGTTTTAAGGGCATTAAAATACATCCACCCGTGGCGAGTGTGATCACGACTTTTGTTTGGCAACATTTCGCCAAAAGCGATCACCTGACTCTCACCATCAGTCACATCGCGAAAACGTGCCGACCATTGCCCATTGGCAAAGACACCACTGGTTGTGAATCCGCGACCTTGGTCCGCGCGAGCATTGGGGCCCGTACCGAATATGTTGCCCGGATAAGAAGTACACATATTTCGGTGGTTGGGTAACATACTTTGTGCACCAATGGAATATCCATACGTAGTAATGGCGGGATTCACGTCTGGGTTAGTGCCATCAATAAAAGGGTCGACGGCGGCCGAGGGGCAAATAAACACGGGAATCACCTCTGAGCGAACCCATTTGCCGCTAGGTCCAGCGGTTGTTTCAAAGAGGGACCAGCCATTGTACGGATTGCTCCTTCGCGTACCAGCCATTTCTTGATTAAGTTGATTATAAAGCGGATCTAGTTCCAGAAACGGCAGCAACTTGGTCAAAACCGACCCTCGGCTTGAGCCATGCCATGTGTACGGATTGTTAGATTGTCTTGTCCATTGATAGTACCCGTTAGTGGGAAGATGACCGTAAGTATTGTGATATGTCCGCATCGCTAAACCAATTTGCTTTAAATTATTGCTGCAAGACATTTTACGAGCGGCCTCACGCGCCGCGGAGACAGCCGGTAACAACAGCGCAACTAAAATTCCGATTATCGCTATGACCACCAACAATTCCACCAAAGTGAAGCCTTTACTTCTTTTTCGCGCTCGAACAATCATTTCAATCTCCGTGATTCGACATATACGTTAAGACACTAACTAAATTGTATCGCATTTAACAGGTTTAATGCAAAATTTTAGCTACACACCAAAACGAGTGCAAGTACAATCGTCGACAATACTAACAGCGACGCCATCGTGATGCTAAGCGGCACGATACCGTTGGCGAGCCCCAAGGCGAGTCCAATTCCAAACCCAATCATTAGGATTCCATAACAACCAAATACAGCGCCGAAGAACCAAGCGACGTCAGC